>CAZIIX010000010.1:0-24622 GCA_964539345.1 uncultured Actinomycetes bacterium
CGCAGGAGCAGCCGCCGCGGGCCTGGATGCCGAACAGGTCGTTGAGCAGCGCGACGACGAAGTTGTGGTGCAGGTACTGCCCTCCGGGCCGGCGCACCACGAACGACACGATCGACAACCGTTCCGCCGCAAGGTTTCCCAGGATCTCAATCGTCGGAACCTGCGCCCACGCGTCGACCGCGCGGCGGAGCAGACGTTCCTCCTGCGCGCGGATGACGTCGGTGCCCACCGCCTGCTTGAGCGCGAACACCAGGCCGGCCCGGATGGATTCGATGATCGCCGGGGTGCCACCCTCCTCACGGTGCTCGATGCTCGTGACGTACCGGTGCTCGTTCTCGTTGACGAACGTCACCGTGCCGCCGCCGGGCACCGCCGGCACCGGGTTGGTGAACAATGTCCGGGAGGCGACCAGGACCCCTGGCGTGCCCGGGCCGCCGACGAACTTGTGCGGCGACAGGAAGATCGCGTCCTTCCCGGCCTGCGGGTGCTGCGCGCACCGCGGGTGCATGTCGATGTCCACATACGGCCCGGCGGCTGCGAAGTCCCAGAACGAGAGCGCGCCGTGCCGATGCAGCAGGTCGGAGATCGCGCAGGTGTCGGTGACAATGCCGGTCACGTTCGAAGCGGCGGAGAACGATCCGATCCGCAGCGGCCGCTCGGCATACTCCTCCAGCCGGCGTTCGAGTTCGGCGGCGTTGATGTGCCCGTCGCGGTCCTCGCCGATGCGCACCACGTCCGCGATGGACTCGCGCCAGGGCAGCTCGTTGGAGTGGTGCTCGAACGGCCCGATGAACACGACCGGCCGCTCGTGTGCCGGGATGTGCGCCGAGAGCCCGTACCGCGCATCGAGTTCCGCCGGGATGCGGATGCCGAGGATCGCGATCATCCGGTCGATGGCGGCGGTCGAACCCGACCCGGCGAACAACACGACATCGTCATCGGTCCCCCGCACGGAATCCCGTATGACGCGCCGCGCATCCTCCCGCAACCGCGTGGTCTGCAGCCCGGTGCCGGACGATTCGGTGTGCGTGTTGGCATAGCGCGGCAGGATCTCGCTGGTGATGAACTCCTCGATGAAGTCCAGGGACCGGCCGGAGGCGGTGTAGTCCGCGTAGGTCACCCGGCGGGGGCCGTATGGCCCGGGCATGACCTGGTCGTCGCCGATGATCGCCTCGCGGATGCGCGCGAGCAGCGGCGGGGTCGGATCGCCGCGCTCCGGCGCGGCGGGGCGCTCGGTCGGTGACGGGGTATCTGCCGTGGACTTCGTCATAGCTGTGAGCGTAATGCGCGGTTGGTCCGCACGGTTGGTCCGAGCGGGGTGGAGCGGGGGCGGGGTCAGCCGGCCTGCGGCGTCGATGTGGAGGGGCGGTAGGTCACGCAGCATCGCCCCGCGGCGGGATCCAGGCTGAGCGATGCCGGGTCGGTGCCGCAGGCGCACGCGGCGCCCTGCAGCAGGTGCAGGTTCATGGTGCACACGGTTTCGGGGTGATCGGCGACCAGCCGGTGGAACGGGCAGTTCCGCAGCACCACGGTGCCATCCGGTCGGGCGTGCGGCTCGAAGCCCTGCTCCTCAAGAACCTCGTCCAGTCCCGCCGCGCCCGCGGCCAACGCCGACCCCGCCTCGCGCGCCGCCTCGGCCAGGGCGTCGATGACGTTGCCACCGGAGGCGCTCGACCGTTCCAGCGCGCTCGCCAGCAGCGTGGCCGCGAGGTCGTAGTGGCGCTCGGGCACGTTGACCGACACCTCGGACATCGCGCGGCGGTAGAGCTTCGCGGGGCGGCCCGATCCCGGCCCGGTGCGGCCGGACAACCGCCGGTACTCCACCTCGAGAAGCCCCTGTGCGGCCAGCCGGTCCAGGTGGAACGCGGCGGTAGAACGCGGCAGATCGAACTCCTCCGCGATCGCGTCCCTCCCGACCGGTTCGTCCGACCTGGCGATGAAGCTCAGCAGAGCGCGCCGGGTGGGGTCGTCCAGGGCGGTGACGGCCGCCAGGCGGGCGTCGAACGGCTGCGTGTGCATGAGCTTATTCTAACAACAATCTGAGTTGACGAAAGAACTTTTTGTGACTTACTGTAAGAACATGAGCTTGGTAGAGGACACGTCCACGGCTGACATGGAATTGGCGGGGCTGATCGACGACGTCGCGGCCGCACCGCGGCGGAGCGACGATCCGGCGGTGACAGAACAAGCCACGGTCACCCCGCTGCGACGGCGGGTGCGACGCGCCGAGCCGGGAATCGGCCGGCCCGACCGCGCCGCCGCCCAGCGCGCCGTCGCCGACCTGCTCACCGCGCTGGGTCGCGACCCGTCCGGGCCGCACCTGGCCGACACCCCGCGCCGCGTCGCCGACGCGCTCATCGAGCTCACCACTCCCGCCGAGTTCGACCTCACCACGTTCCCCAACGACGAGGGCTACGACGAGATGGTCGTCGAGGTCGGCATCCCGCTGCACTCGTTGTGCGAGCACCACATGCTGCCGTTCTTCGGTCAGGCGCACATCGCGTATATCCCCGGCGAGCGCATCCTGGGCATCTCCAAGCTGGCGCGGGTCGCGCAGATGTTCGCCCGGGACCTGCAGGTGCAGGAGCGGCTCACCGCGCAGATCGCGGACTGGCTGGTCGACAACGTGCAGCCGCGTGGCGTAGGAGTGGTGATCGAGGCCGAGCACCTGTGCCAATCACTGCGGGGGGTGCGCGCCGCCGGAGCGCGGACCGTCACCTCGGCACTGCGCGGGATACTCAAGACGGACGGGCGGGCGCGGGAGGAATTCCTCTCGCTCACCCGCAGCACGGCACGATGACCGGGCGCTGCACGCGCGCCGGATTCGACGACAGGAGGCCACAGTGGGCGACCAGCAGTTTGTGATCATCGGCGGCGGGCTGGCCGGGGCGAAGGCCGCCGAAGCACTCCGCAGCGAGGGCTTCGACGGATCGGTCGTCCTCGTCGCGGCGGAGGACTCCCTGCCCTACGAGCGGCCACCGTTGTCCAAGGGCGTGCTCGCCGGGACCGACGAGGACGAGTCCATCTATGTGCATGACGAGAAGTGGTACGCCGACCACCGCGTCGACCTGCGCCGCGCCGTGCGGGCGCTGTCGATCGACCGCACGGACAAGAGCGTCTCGCTGTCCGACGGGTCATCGGTCGGTTACGACAAGCTGCTGCTGACCACCGGCTCAGCACCGCGCAAGCTCAAGGTCGACGGAGCGGACCTCGACGGCGTGCACTACCTACGGACCAAGCCGAACTCCGACGCATTGCGTCAGGCCCTCAAGACCGGCGGTCGCAACGTGGTCATCGTCGGCGGCGGGTGGATCGGGCTTGAGGTCGCCGCGGCGGCCCGCGGCTACGACAACACCGTGACAGTCATTGAGCCGCAGCCGGTCCCGTTGCGCCGCGCATTGGGCGACGAGCTCGGCGGTATGTTCGCCGAGCTGCATCGTGAGCACGGCGTCACGTTGAAGCTGGGCGCCGGCGTCGAGGAGATCGTCGGCGAGGGAGGCTCTGTCACCGGAGTGCGCACCGACGGCGGTGAGACCGTTCCGGCGGACGTCGTCGTCATCGGCGTGGGCGCCCGACCCATGACGCAGCTCGCCGAGGAGGCCGGACTCGAGGTCGACAACGGTGTCCTGGTCGACGCCTCCCTGCATAGCTCCGACGAGAACATCTACGCGGCAGGCGATGTCGCCAACGCGATGCACCCGCTGCTGGACCGCAGGCTGCGCGTCGAGCACTGGGGGAATGCACTGTCCGCCGGGCCGGCGGTCGCCAAGTCCATGCTGGGTCAGGATGTCTCCTACGACCACATCCCGTACTTCTTCACCGACCAGTACGACCTCGGCATGGAGTTCACCGGGGACCTGGCCGACGACTCGTTCGACACCATCACCTACCGCGGGGACAAGGAGGGACGCGAGTTCATCGTGTTCTGGACCAGCGGCGGACGAGTGCTGGCCGGAATGAACGTCAACGTCTGGGACGTCTCCGACGACATCGCCGCGCTGGTCAAGTCCGGTCGCAGCGTCGACCTGCAGCGCCTGGCCGACCCCGAGGTTCCCCTCGCGGAGGTGTGAGCCTGCCGGTGTGCCCGCCGCTAGAGTAGGGCGCATGCCGAATCGGGGGGTCGCGTCGCGCCGAGTTGTGCTGTGGCGTCGATGCGTTCGAGCCGCGGGCACCGTGGGCATCGCCGGCGCGATGCTGCTGCTGGCAGCAGGGCCAGCCGCCGCGACCCCCGTCGTACCCGACACCGTCACGCTCAACGGGGAGGTCACCGGCGCGGGGAGCGCGGCAGGCGATAGCGGCGACGGCGGAGAAACCGGAGACGCCGCCGCGGAGTCGACCGTCCGGTGGACCATGGGCGAGGCCGAGCGGGCGGTGCGATCGGACGTGATCTCCCGGGTCGGCGACGCGCCCGCGCACGTCGACACCGACGCCGTCCTGGACGCCGTCGCCGGCACCGATATACGCGTCGTGCTGCTGCCGTTCACCCCGCTGGACGACCCGGGTCGCAGCGATGCCGGCAGCCGACGCGTCGACCTGAAGAGCTGGGCGGACGACGAGGGCTACCGGCTCATCGCAGTGCAGGGTCTGTCCGTCACGTTCGACCTCTTCGTCGTCAGCCCCGACGCGCTCGATTCGCTGTCCCGGATGTTGGCCCAGACGGACGTGACACATCAAGTGCTGTTCGCGATCTCGCACATGCTCGAGCAGGAAGAACCGCCAGACCCGCCGGAACTGCCCCGATCGGCACCGCCCGACGACCTGCTGGACGACGTCGCCGACGCCCTGCAGACCGACGGCCTCTACAACGATCCCGCGATGGCCACGCCGCAGAAGCCGACGAGCCGCTGGAGGGACTCCGGCGGCACCACCGTCCGTGCCGCGTTCTTCCCGCCGGTCGCACCGGGTCAGGACGTGCCCGATCTGGCGACCCCGCTGCACCAGCGGTTCCCGGACGACATCGTCATCGTCGGGCACGGGCGCTGGCTGGACGTGATCGGGCCGGACGCGGCGATGACCCGTTCCGCGGTCATGTGGACCTACGGCTACTACCTGCGTGGGGTTCTCAACTGGGACATCCAGCCCGCGGCGCTGGTCGGGCTGTTCGCCGAACGATACGGCCTGCTGTCGACCGGCGTCACGCATGATGAACCGACACCGGCGGCCCCGCGGGACCCGGTGTCATCGGTCTCGGAGTCACTGCCCTGGATCTTCGGTGGCACGGCGTTGGCACTAGTGATCGGCGGCACCGCGTACTTCGCGTTCGGGCAGTGGCGCCGACGGCAGCAGACGGTGGCGGCGCAGCGGGTGCACGCCGCCAACCGGCACGCGCTGGGTGCGCGGCTGGCCGCCGTCGCTGGGCAGATCGTGGCGATCGAGCCGCTGGTGGGAGACCAGCGTGTCCCGGCCGCCGACCTCGGCATCGCGCTGGAGCGGTACCGCGTCGCGAGCACCCTGCTGCGCCGGGACGGCTCGTTCGACGAGGTCGCGCACGCGTTGGAGGAGTGCGAGCGCCGCTTGGCCGCGGTGTCGCAGGCGGTCGGGGTGCCGTTGGCGGCGGCGGGCGGAGGCATGCCATGACGGGGCATCAGCGCCGGCGCACCGGTCGGCCCGGGCGGCGGGTCGGTGGCTCGGGGAGCCGGGGTCACGGCTCGGGAAGCGGCGGTCGCGGCTCGGGGAGCGGAGGTCACGGCTCGGAAGCCGGCGCCGCGCCCGGCGCGGCGACGGACCGCCCATTCGCGGAGATCATCGACCAGGCGCGCCGCACCGTCGGCGCCGGAGCGCTGGCCGTGGCCGTCGTCATCGTCGCGACGTTGTTCGTCGCGCTGGTGTGGCCGCTGCTGTCCCTGACGTTCTCCTCCGCGCGGCCGGTGGTCGACGAGCTGTACTCGAGTTCGGTCTACGTCGGGTCCGGGGTGCAGGACATCGATCGGCAGGAAATCTCCGGGATCATCGGCACCAGGCTGCTGGCCGTGGTGGTGCTGGCCGCCGACGACGACCTCGCGGGCGACCCCGGCGACACCTGCCGAGCGGTGGTCGAGCAGCTGCCGGACCTGATCGCGCAGGTGGTGGTGGACGGCCGGGCACGGTACGGCTGCGAGGGCTCGGACGTCGAGTACGGCGGCGGCATCGACCGGACCCAGTGGGATATCCGGTTCTGGCTGCAGCAGGACTACGCCACCGCCCTGGCCAAGGGCGACGTCCCGGAGATCGCTCGCTCGCTGGCGCTGGCCTATGACGCCGAGGTGCAGGGGGATCGACTGGTCGGATCGACGCGTGAGTTCGACTCGCCGCCGCCCCGCATGTGGATGGCAGCCGGGATCGCGGGTGGCGTCATCGTCGGGACCGCAGCACTGTACTTCCTGCTGCGCTGGGGGATCCGCCGGGGCTTTGCCGCCGCCGATCGTCGTCGTGAATGGGAGGACCAGCGGGACCGGATCGATTCCGAGCTCGGCGAGATCGCGATGGCGATCATGGCGGTGGACCCGGCGGAGGGTGATCAGCGCCGGGCGGCCGCCGCGGTGGGCGAGGTCGCCGCGGACTATCGTGCCGCGCTGATCGATCTGGACCGGTGGCGGGCCGGCGAACCACTGAAGCCGCTCGCCGAGCGCGTGCACGGCATCCACCGACGGCTGCGATCGGCGGGGGTGCGCTGATGTGGCTGTGGATCGCCGGCGCGGTGGTGCTGGCGGCTGGCGCGGTCGTGCCGCCCTGGCTGGTCCGTGCCCGCGGCCGCCGCGCGCAGTACGCGGCGGCGCGAGACCGGGCGCAGGCAGCCATGTCGCGGCTGGAGACGGCATTGGACACCAGCCAGGACACCGGTGACGCCGCGGTCGCTGCGCGCACGGCGGCGCGACGATGCCTCACGCTGGCCGGGGCCGAGCTCGCGGGCCCCGATACCACGGAGGGGTTCCGCCGCGCGGAGGAACGGGCGAGGCAAGGGCTGACGGCGCTGGGGATCCGCGACTGACGGCCGATGGCCGCCCGACTGGCGCACGATGGGCGTCGATCTCTTCACGGCGTCGACCACATCGGTGCCCGGAGGCCGAGCGGCCAGCGGGCAGTCACGGCGGGCGATACCGTGATCGACGTTGAGGGCCGCTACATCGCCTCTGAGCTTATGGAGGACGCGGGTACCGCGTCGCGCGGCCCCTGGGCTGTGGGGCGGGCCGTGGTCTCAGCTACCCAGCGCGGAGAGACGCCGCCCGGGCCCGTGGCGGGCAGGACGTCGGGGTCGACCAAGCCTGCGTCGAGCAGGTCCTTATCACCGGTCAGCAGTACGTCTGCACTAGCAGCCCGGGCGGCGCGGAACACCGGCCGATCCTTCTCGTCGCGGATGCGGGCTTCGTCGCAGCCGCCTTCAGCTGGAGTGGGTAGGACCAGGCCATTGCCCTGGAAGATTGCGATGAAAGTCTCCACGGCATCGGTGTGCGCAGGGAACTTGAGTGTGGCGACACGCCGCAATTGGTCGAGGACGTAGTCGGAAGTGACGATCTCGTGCCCGCTCTCGATGAGGGCGACATCGCGGGCCGCGACCTGACCAGCGGGAAACAACGCGGCAGAGATGAGAATGTTGCTGTCGACGAAGACCCTCATCCGGCGGAGTGCCGTACCGCGTCCACCAACCGTTGAGCGTCGTCCTTCGAACGGGCCCCGGCTTCCCCGGCCGCTAGCCACACCTGCGAGATCACGTCCGGATGACGATCCTCGAATGGGGGCACTATTTATTGATGTCGCACTCGCCTGCGGCCTCGAGACCCTCACGCTCTGATAGCCGGTCGGTGGACGATGTCGTCGCGGTGGCCCGTCAGGGCGGGGCTCCGTTGACGCAGATCGCGAAGGACTTCGGAGTTTCCGACGCCTGCGCGCACAACCGGTTGAAGAAGGCCGATATCGAGGACGGGAGGCCTCCTGGTGTGACCGTCGCCGACGGCGCTGAGATCCGAGAGTCGAAGAAGCGCAACCGGCTCCTGGAGCAGGAGAACGAGGTGCCGCGCAAGGATGCGGCGCATCTGTCGTGGGCGCACCTGCCGGGAAAATGATCTACCCGCTCGTCCGTGAGCTGGCCGGCGTCTTCTTCTCGGAGCCCCGTGTGTCCGTAAGCGCCCTCGACATGGTGACCAACGCGGGCGCTACTGCGTCGCCAGCCCCCGCACCAGGGAGCGCTGCGCCAGCAGGAATGCGACCACCGCGGGGATCGACGTCACCACTGTCATGGCGCTGAGTTGATTGAGATACGCCGTGGACTCGGTGACGTAGCCGAGCACACCGACCGGAAGGGTCCGGGTAGCGCTGTCGGTCAGCACCGAGGCGAAGAGCACCTCGCCCCACGCGATCAGGAAGGCGAAGACCCCGGCTGCGGCGATGCCGGGTGCCGCCATCGGCACGATCACCCCCACCAGGACCCGCACGGGTCCGGCTCCGTCCATCCGCGCCGCATCGGTCACTTCCTGTGGCACCGAGGCGACCTGTACGGCCACCATCCAGATTGCCAGCGGCAGCGCGATCGTCAGATCGACCAGGACGAGGCCCGGTAGCGACCCGATCAGTGCGGTTCCGGCGAGCTGGTCGACGCGCGCCAGGACCAGGAACAGCGGTAGTAGCAGCAGCATCCCGGGCATGGCCTGGGTCGCAAGCAGAAGCATGCCTCCGACTCGGACGCCGCGAGACCGGGAGCGGGCCAACAGGTATCCGGCTGGCACGGCCAACAGCAGCGCGAGCAGGGCCACCACGACCGCGACCAGCACGCTGTTGGTCAGGTAGCGTCCGAGCGGCACCGTCGACCACATGTCCACGTAGGCGGTCAGGGTGGGAGCCGGTGGCAGCCAGACGAACTCGGCCCGCATCTGGGCTAGCGGCGTCAGCGAGGTGGTGACGAGAACCCACAGCGGCAGCCCTACCGTCAGCGTCAGCGTCGCCAGCACCACACCGCGAAACCAGCGGAAAGCTGCCGAGCCGCGCATGGCGCCCGACCGGGCGCGGTTCCTTCCGTCAGACATCGGTAGCCACTCGGGGAAACAGACGCCAGACGTAGAGGCCGGCGACGATCGACACCAGCAGCGCCAGCAGGATGTTCATCGCGCTGGCCAGCGACAGGTCGAATTGGACGAAGGCGACGCGGTACACCAGATTGGCGAGCAGCGTTGCGGACGGTGGTGGGTCCGCGCCGAAAAGCAGGTAGGGCGTGGAAAAGTCGGTCACCGTCCACATGCCCATCACCAGCACCGCCAGCGTGGTGGCGCGACGTATAGAGGGCATCGTCACCTGCCGAAGCCGGTGCCAGTCGCCAGCGCCGTCGACCATCGCGGCCTGATACAACTCGGTGGGCACCGCACGCACCGCGGCCGCCAGCACCAGGTAGGCGAACGGCCAGAGACGCCAGATGCCCACCGTCACGGTCGCCCAGAACGCATTCGGTCCGATCAACCAGAACGGCCGGTCGTCCACCAGGCCCAGCGTGTCGACCAGCAGATGGTTCAGTACACCGGTGTCCCGATCAAGCATGGTTCGCCAGGACAGGACGGTGACGAAGGCCGGCAGAGCGAACGGCAGGAGGAAGAGGACACTGAACACCGCCCGGCCCCGAAACGGTGACGTCAACGCGACCGTGGCGGCCAACCCGAGGAGATAGGACAGCCCGACCACCAGGACCGTGAACGCGGTGGTGCGCCCCAGGCTGGCCAGCAACTCTGACCCAGTCGGGGCGGCCGCGTCGAGCGCGATGCGGAAATTGTCCAGGCCCGCGAACGGTGCCGAAGTCCAGTCCGCCAAGTGCCGTGGACCCACGCGCAGCATGCTGATCACGACGCCGAGCACCACGGGGACCACCTGAATGACGATGACCAATAGTGCCGCTGGCACTACTAGGACTCGAAGCGCCCGGTCCGGCGATCGACGCCGATCCCCCATGGCAGCGCCCCGCTATCCTGATGCGGTCATCTGCTGCGTCGCCCCGGAAAGCGCTGCTTCGATGTCCTCGTCCGTGACCGGCCCCGTCGCCGCCTTCGCCCACAGATCACTGATGACGCCGCCCAGCAGGGTCTCCATCTGGCCCTCTTCCGGGACCATCGGCATGGTCTCGGCATGCTTGCGCAGAATAGTGGCGAACATCTGCGTGGTGGGATCGGCGAACGCGGGATCGGCCTGCACGGTGGTGACGACCGGAAGCGTGCCGAACGCGTCGTTGAGGGCGACCTGTTCGCTGTCGCTGGTCAGGAACTTGACCAGCTGCAACGCTGCTCGGCGATGTGGCGTATCGGCGAATACTGCCACATTCGTCCCCGCCACGAAGCTGCGGACCGGGGCTCCGCCGGCGGGAAGCGGATCGACGACCGGGAGCGGTGCCACCGCGTAGTCGGTAAAACCGATGGAGGCAAAGAAGCCCCGTCCGGCCGACTGGAACGGCACCATCGCTACCGTGCCGTGTGCCAGGGCGGACAGCGCGTCGTTCAGGCCGGAATGCTCGGCGTCGCTGGGATTGATCACCTTCTGAGTGGCCATCAGGTCGAGAAGTCGCCGTACTGCCGCCCGCTGTGCCGCGCTGTCGAACTGCGGGGTTCCGTCGTCATCGAACAGGCGCGCACCGTGTTGCCGGCCGAGGATGAATGCCAGGTGCGCGTTGGCGGCCGCGCTGCCCCCGAGAATCCCGACGCCCCATTGGCCGGCTTTGGTCAGCGTCTGGGCATCGTCGATGAACTCGTCCCAGGTGTCTGGTGGGTTCTCGATCCCGGCCGCGTCGAACATGGCTGTGTTGTAAAACATCCCGTAGGACTGTCCGTACAGCGGGATAGAAGCGGGGGGCTTTCCCGGCGCCCCGGTCGCGCTCATGCTGGCGTCGACGAACCGATCGCGGCCGCCGACCGTCGTCATGGCCTGCTGGTCGAACGGTAGGAACGCGTCGGTCGCTTGCAGTGTGGCGGACCAGGTGTCGCCGATGTCGACTAGATCCGGTGTGCGGCCGCTGGTGACTGCCGTCATGACCCTGTTGTATGCGTCCGCCCAGGTCATCACATCGAGATCGACGGCGATCCCGGTCTCGTCGGTGAAGGCAGCGAGTCTTTCGTCCAGGATGTGCTCGGTGGCGGTGACGGACGGCCCCATGGCGACTGCCCAGTACGTCAGGGTGACGCCGTCGGAGGACTCGGCGGTCCCGGTCGTGGAGTCGTCGGTGGCCGAAGCGGCGGTGTCACAGCCTGCCGTCGTGAACAGTATGAATATCGCGCCGAGTGCGGCAGCTATCCAGGTCCTCCTGGCACCGCGCATTGTCCCCCCATCGATGCCTATCCCTACGCATAGTAGTCATGCGATCACGGATGGTTTACAGCGACTCCGAGTCCGTCGTCGCGAGCCGAATAGGGGAGGGGCTTGCCGGCGACCCCGTCGCCGTCCGCAATATCAGCGTCCACGATCAGCCCGCGGCGACGTGCGATGTCGATGACCTCGTTCCGGCTACTCGCGCCCAGTTTGCCGTACAGGCTGCGCAACTGCGATTTCACGGTGTTGTAGGAGACGAACAGTGCATCGGCCGTCTGTCGGGTGGTCAGTCCTCGGGCGATGTGCGCCAGTACCAACCGTTCTCGGTCGGTCAGCCTGAGCATTTCGACGTGGGAGGGAAAGACCTCCGGTACCGCGCGCAGGTTGATCCATGCCGGCGGTGCGGGCAATTGTTCGAATAACAGGACAAGATCGCGCTGGGGTATCGCAGCCAGCGCCGACATCGATCCGCTGGTCCGGATGCCTGCCAGCGCATCGCGCAGGCTGCGGACGGCGTCGCCCTGTTGGTCGGCTCTCAGGAGGGCGGCGGCCCGGATCATCAGCAGCTCAGCTTGCACCTGCCGGGACATCGCGTCTTCAGACCGCTCGATCGGTGCATTCCGGACGGCCTTGTCGAGATCGCCTGCGAGCAGCGACAATCGCAGCTCAGGCGCCGCGAGCGCAGGATGCCGCGGCGCTGCGCTGATCACCCGAGATGCTTGGTGTCCGGCGCCCAGTGCGATGAGCAGGTCGGCCTCGACGGCGTCGCACAGCGGGCGCATGGTCGCGTCCGGCCCCAACCAGTCACTGAGCCGCTCGCGGGAAGCACGCAGCCGAGCGAGCGCGTCGTACCTGTCGCCCCAGAACAGGGCGTGTCGGGCGTGTGCGTAGGCGACGAGTGCGTTCCACGACTGTTCGATCTCGGACTGCTCCTCCAGGTCGCCGACCAGCGCGGTCGCTTCCTGGCGATCGAGTCCGGCGATCGCGATGAGCGCGCGGGCGGTCGCGCCGGATTCCTTCACCCGTCTGCGGATCCATTCGTCGGGCCCGGGATCGGCCGCATCGTGGCGTCGTAGCCAGCGACTCGCCTGCACGACATCACCGTTGAGCGCGTGCACCACAGACAACTTGCCGGCGGCGTCCGCCGCGACGTATGGGGCCCGCACCACGGGCTCGCATTCGTAGGCGTCGCGAAGCGTGGTCTCCGCGCCCGACGTGTCGCCACCCAGCATCCGGGTGAGACCCACGCCCATCAGGACCGGGGGCCGGCGCTGCACGATGTCTGCAGGTCGAGTGACCATGGCGACCTGGAGTATCCGTTCACACATCTGCGCGTATGGCTTCGCCTCCCGATGTCGCCCCCGCACGCGAAGCGCTGTCGTCAGTGCAAAAGCCGTGTCCATTGCGGCGTAGGCCTCCGGCGAGGAAGCGAGCGCGTCCAGCGCGGGGCGTTGCGAGGGCAACGGAGATGGCATGGTCAGCAGCAGGTCCTCGCCCGGCTCATTGCGCAGCCGCAGCCGGATGTCCCGGATCGCCACCACACGAGGGCGGCTTACCACGAACTTCCGAGGCAGCTGCGTGAGCCCAGTGTCCAACGCATCTCGGTGCGCGACGAGCAGGCGAGACCAGTGAGACTCGATGATCCGCGCCGCCAGCGGCCAGTTCTGGGCTTTGGTGGCGCACGTCAGGGCCGGCCCCGGTCGGCCGGCTTGCTCATGCCACGTGGCTAGCCGATCTTGCAGCTCGGCGGCGCGTTCCGGTGTGCGCCGGAGTAATTCGTCCTGTAGTGCGGCGCGAGCCGCGGGTGGCCACCGGTAGTGGGGTCCGTTCCCAGCCGAGCCCGCGGTGTCGACGTCGATGACGCCGGCGGACTCAAGGTGATTCAGCCACGACTCGGCGTCGGCCCGGTCGGCTACCAGACCCGCTGTTTCGACCGTGATCTCATCGAGAACCGAAGTGTCCAGGATGAATTGGATCAGCGGTTCGTGATTGAGCGCCGGAAGGACTGAGCTACGCAGGAACTCGCTGCTCGCAGCGGCGGCAACGTCCGCGGCGGGGCGATCCGGCGATTCGGCGAGTGCGTCGGCCACCATGCGGTTCAGGATCGGCCAACCACCGGTCAACTCGTGAATGGCGAGCCCCTCGGTGTGCAGCAGCTGGCGCGTCTCGTCTGGGGTGAAGGCGAGATCCCGTCCGGTTAGCAGGATTTGGTCCAGCTCGGAGCGGCTGCGGAGCAACAGTCGTGGTGGTCGCCGAGTGCAGACGATCAGCCGCAGCGCGCTCGACCGGCGGACCAGATCGAGCAAGATGTGCTGTGCATCCCGGCTGTGCACGCGGTCGAATGCGTCGACCACCAGGATGATCGGCGTAGCCGGTAGCAGCTGGGCGAGCGCAGCCGGCCCCGGTATGTCCGTGAAGTCCACCAAGCCGGAGATGCGCATCATAGCGAGGATCTCTGTCCACAGATCGCCGCCCTCGCGCGGAGCGTCGACCCACACCACGGCATGGTCCGGGCCGGGGAGACGGTTGAGCCAATGTGCGACCAGAGTGGTCTTACCGAAACCCAGCGGCGCCTGAATCACCGTCACCGGCGGGGCGGCGCCCAGGACACGATGCAACCGCGGCCGGGCGACGAGATGTGAACGCTGTCGAGGAATCGTCACCTGACAGTGTCCCCCCGAACCTGCATGTAACCCCCCAACACATCTGTGAAGGCTAGCGGGGTGCCGCCAACTTCACCAGGGTGAAGCAGGGTGAAATCGCATCAAATGTCTCGACGTGGACCGACCAGCGTGTGAAAACTCTGTGTGTTGGGTCGGGCACTGATGGTGACCGTGCCTTGCGATGGGGGATCGCCGTCGGCGTGTACGAGTAAGACGCCGATCGGTCGCGCCCGTCGGGATGGTGGTATTCGAGCGAGGGAGATTCCGTGGCACGCAGGGAGAGTCGTTTTTCACCCGGACGGCCGAATTCTCGGTGGCGTCTTCGGGCGACGGGGCGACATGTCGTCCAGGCGGGCCGGCGGAGCACGGCACTGGTGGCCGTTCAGGCGCTGGTCGCCGCGACGGTCACTGTCGGTGCCATCGCCGCGAGCGCAGCCGCGTTGGCCCCGGCTGCCGCCGCGGAACCCGGGAACCCCGGTACGCCGGGAGACCCGCCGGTCGTCTACGTGGAGGATTTCGAGAACACGACGTCGACGGTGCCCGTCGGCATACAGGATTATGTCGGTGGCGACGCTGCCCACGACGCGGTCTACACCGCCGACCCGACCTGGCAGGCCGGCGAGAACTGTAACGGTTGGATCGGCACGTCGCAGATGGCCGCTCCCGAGACCGACCCGTGTTTTGCGGCCAACAGCTCCTTCTGGGCAGCCACTCAAGCCGAGGCGATCGCGCTCGGTCAATTTGCTGGACAGACCCCCGCGCAGGCGGCCGACAACCACGTGATGGCCGAATTCACCGGAGGACCTGACGGTTCCGGGAATCCCGGCCCCGGGACCCAACTTCGCACGACCACGAACAACATCCCCGCAGAAACCGGGCACTTCTACATGGCGCAAGCCAGCTACAGCGTCGTCGACTACCAAGGCGGTGCGGCGGGTTGCGGAACGTACCAGCAAGGCGACCCAGGTGACCCACTGATCAACCTGTACCTGTTCGACGGCACGGACAGGATGCAGGTCGGTGACCAACTGAACCCCTGCACCGTCCCGGGGAACACCACGATCACGGTGAACGGCGTGAACGTTCGGGTCGCTCAACTCTCTTCGGACGCCATGTTGTGGACCGGTGGTTCGACGATGGGGCTCGAGCAGTACAACGCGAACGGCACCGGCAACGGGAACGATGGCGCGACCGACAACATCAGGATCATCGACGTCACGCCGCAGTTAGACAAGTCATTCGACCCGGACACGGTCAACGTCGGCGGAGTGTCGACGTTGACGATGACGGTGACGAATACCAGCGAGTTGGCTGCCAAAGATGGCTGGTCATTCACCGATACGTTGCCGGATGACCTGGTGATCGCGCAGGCGCCGAATGTGGGCGGCTCGTGTGATGTGACGACCGACGCCGCTGCGGGCGGTTCGACGATCGCGGTGACGGATGGAAACCTCGACGCCGGTGAGGAGTCCTGCACCATCACGGTCGACGTCACCTCCGACACTGCGGGCACCTATACCAACGACGCGGACAACATCACGACCATTGTGGGTCTCGATCCTCCGGGACCGTCGACGGTGACCTTCGAGGACAGTCCGACGTGGCAGTGCGACGCCTTCGGCTATCTGTTCCAGGCCGAATCTGGCGCGCCCACCACGTCGGTGACCAAGATCGATCTGGCGACCGGACAGGCGACGGCGGCCGGGGAGACCTCGAACCTGGTGAAATCCGTCGGCTACAACACGGTCGACAATTACATCTATTCGCTGGACTTCCAGGAAGGCCGAATGCTGCGTATCGGCTCGGATCTGAGCGTGACGGATCTCGGCCCGGTGCCCGGAGCCATCGGTACGTACAACCTGGGCGATTTCGACAACTCCGGGCACTACTGGCTCACGTCGGCCACCTACTCGAACGCGCATTGGGTGGAGATCGACCTGTCCGACCCGTCGGCATCGACCTACGCGACGGTCATCGATTCCGGGAACGTGACGATACCGGCGACGATCGGGGCCACGGGGGCGGACTGGTCATGGATTGACGGCGCGCTCTACCAACTGGGAACAGGCACCGACGGGACGACAGCGCATCTGCTGAAGTGGACCCCCGGCGACAGTGTCTACACGGACCTGGGCGCGATGCCGTTCGAGGTCACGCTGGGATCCGGCGGGTCGTTCGGCGCCACCTACTCGGATGGCACCTACCTCTACGGGCAGGACAACCTGTCCGGCAAGATCTATCGGGTCGACCCGGAGACCGGCGACTCCATCCTGACCGGCACCGGACCGACGACCAGCGGCAACGATGGCGCCCGCTGCTCCGATGCGCCGATCCCGACGATCACCGTCACCAAGTCGGTGGACGGCCGGGTCAGCGCGGACGATCAGTTCACCGTTGGTCTGTCGAACTCCGACGGCGACCAGTTGACTTCGGCGACCACCACCGGGACCGACACCAGCGCGTCCACTGCGGATTGGCCGGTGTCGCAAGGGTCGACGTACACGATCACCGACGCAATGGCCGACGGCTCCGCGAGTACCATCGATCGTTACACCGCGACGGTGTCCTGTGTGGACGGCGATGGGAATACGGCGGACACCGGGGGCGACCCACTCGCATGGACCCTGGATGTCGCCGACGCCACCGCCTACGCATGTACCGTCACGAACACGCCGACCTTTTATGACTTCGGGGACGCGCCGGACTCGTACGGAACGACCCTGGACAACGATGGGGCGCGCCATCTGATTCCTGGCTACGACCCGGACGAGCACACCGCACCGGTGATGCTCGGTGACCACATCGACGCCGAGACCGACGGCCAGCCGGGCGCTAACGCCGACGGCGACGACACCAACGGCGTCGACGACGAGGACGGCGTCACTTTCAATGCCGACCTCGGCTACAGCCAGCCGGCCGTGCTCACTGGCGTTGACCCGAACTCGCTGCAGCCGCTGGAGAACACCCTGACTGTGAATGCGTCCGCGGACGGGTTCGTCAGTGTGTGGGTGGATTGGAACCAGGACGGTGACTTCGACGACGCCGGTGAGCTGGTCGCCAATGCGGAGGCCGTCACAGCGGGCAATAACGAAGTCACGTTTACGCAGCAGGACAACACGGACGACATCTACACCTATGCACGCGTGCGGTACTCGACCGATGCCGACGCGATTGCGTCGCCGACCGGAAGCGCGCCGGACGGCGAGGTGGAGGATTATCAGGTGCTCGTGCAGCGGATGATGACGCCGGGTACATGCACCGTCCGCGATGTCCCCTACTACGCCTTCACGTTCTCCACCCCGGTCGACCGGACTGGGGACGGCGGAGTCGGAAGTTCCGCGCGGTATGAGAACGTCTCGGTCATCGACGGTGTCCCCGTTGACATGTTGGTGGAGGTCGTCGCCGGTAGCACCAACGGTGGCACCAAGCCTCCGAACGGGTTCGGCGTCGGCGGCGGAAGCATTTTCGGAACCGATGACGCATCCTGGCAGATCATCAACGACGCGACCATCGAGTACACGTTCGTGCGGGCGGGGACAGCTACGCCGGTCGACGTGAATGCGGTGTTCACAGTCAACGACATGGATAGCGGTGAGATCGCCACGTTCGACGCGGCGGACCTGGCCGACTACGCCGTTACCGACGGGAGCACCGTCACCGTCGACGACGACGGATCCGACATCGTCTTCGCCGGTCACGGCAACAACGATGGCAACCCGGCGAGCCGATTCCAGATCGTCCTTGAGGGGATCTCGACGCTCGAGGCGCACTGGCAGGGCGGGTCCAACTCCGGTTTCGGGTTCGACGGTGACGGAGACCTGGCGATCACGCCGGCCTGCAGCGATTTCGGCGACGCGCCGGACTCGTACGGAACGACCCTGGACAACGATGGGGCGCGCGCCACGGTCATCCCTGGCCTGACCCTCGGCAGCCTGATCGACATCGACCCTGACGGGCAACCGACTGCCGCCGCCGACGGCGACGACACCAACGGCATTGCGGACGAGGACGGCGTGTCCGACCCGATCGTCATCCAGGCCGGTGTGCCGACCGACGTGCCGGTTGCGGTGACGAACGACACCGACGACCAGGCGACCCTGGTGGGGTGGATCGACTTCGACGGCAATGGCACCTTCGACCCGGGCGAGATCTCGGCGCTGGTGAACATCCCGGCGAATGCGGGCTCCGACACCTACACCGTGTCGTGGCCGGGGCAAGCGACGTCGGGTGATCCGACCTACGCGCGGTTCCGGCTATTCGCCGGCGCCGTGGCGGATCCTTCGCCCACCGGCGATTGGCCGGACGGCGGCGAGGTGGAGGACTACCTGGTGCAGGCACGCGCCCTGCAGATCACCAAGACCTCCAACGCGACTGACGCCACGCGCGTGGGTGATACGGTGCACTACACCGTGACGGCAACCAACGTCGGCGGCGCGGACTTCACCGCCGACAATCCGGCGGAAGTGACCGACGACCTGACCGGTGTGCTGGACGATGCCAGCTTCGACGGCGCCGTGACGGTGACGGGCAGCGATGTCGACGCGACCTACAGCGAGCCGCAGATCTCCTGGTCCGGCCCGCTGGAGTCCGGGGACTCGGTCACGCTGGAATACGATGTGGTGCTGAACAAGTCCGGGGATCAGGACGTGGCTAATGTGGCGTTCCAGCCCCCGCCGTGCGACACCGATGATTGCGAGCCGCCGACACCGCCGGATCCGGCGGACTGCGACGCCAACAACGGCATCGACCCGGCCACCGGACTGGCGTGTGACGGCACGGATCTGCTGCTGCCGAAGTTGACGGTGACAAAGTCCTCGGATGATCTGGGTACGGCTCAGCTCGGTGACGCGGTGCAGTATTCGATCACCGCGACCAACACCGGGAAGGCGGACTACACCGCCGACGGGCCGGCGACCATGGTGGACGATCTGGGCGCGTTGCTGGACGATGCGACCTACAACGGTGACGCCGCCATCGTCGATGACGGACCGGGCTCGGTGTCCTACAGCGAACCGCAGATCACCTGGACCGGGGCGCTCGGAGTGGGTGATTCGGTCACCGTGACGTACTCCGTCACCGTTACCAATGCAGATGAACTCGAGAACGTGGTGTTCGAGTGGCCGACCTGCACCGGAGACGACTGCCCGCCACCGACACCGCCGGAGACGTGCACCGACGGGACGGATCCCGCGACAGGTCTGTCGTGTGACGACGTCTCGGGCGGGATCCCCGAACTGGAGATCACCAAGGCGTCGCCGGAGATGGCCGACGCCCGGATCGGTGACACCGTCACCTGGACGGTGACGGCGACGAACGTCGGTACCCGCGACTACACGGCCGACGCACCCGCGGCGCTGGTGGACGACCTGACGGGAGTACTAGACGATGCCACATTCGATGCGGACTCCATCACCACCGAGGGCACGGATGTCGACGCGATCTACACCGAGCCGCAGATCGGCTGGGCGGGACCGCTGGCCCAGGGCGACACGGTGACGATCGCCTACAGTGCGGTGCTCACCGGCGCCGGTGACGGGCACGTGGACAACGTCGCCTGGCAGCTCCCGCCCGGACCGAACCCGCCGTGCGACCTGGGATCCTGCGCTCCGCCGGACCCGGCCGACTGCGCCGCGACCGGCACCGACCCCGACACCGGGCTGCCGTGCGTGGACGTGCAACGGCCATTGCCGCGGCCGCAGATCACCAAGTCCTCGCCGGACCTGGCGACGGCGCACATCGGTGACGCCGTGACCTACACGGTCACGTTCACCAACGCCGGCCCCGGTGACTACACGGCCACACGCCCCGCACAGTTCGCCGATGACCTGTCCGGAGTGCTGGACGATGCGACGTTCGACGGCAGCGTCACCACCAAGGGCTCGGATGTGCAGGCGACGTACACGGAGCCGCAGATCGTCTGGGCCGGGCCGCTGGCTGCCGGCGACACCGTCACCCTGACCTACCAGGTGACGTTGACCGGTGCGGGTGATTTGGACGCGACGAACGTGGCGTACGTTCCGCCGCCACCCCCGGTCTGCGACGCAGATGACGCCGCCGACTGTCCGCCGCCACCGACGCCGACCC
This sequence comes from uncultured Actinomycetes bacterium, assembly GCA_964539345.1. GTDB lineage: Bacteria > Actinomycetota > Actinomycetes > Mycobacteriales > Nakamurellaceae > Nakamurella. Next base: position 19,998 of record CAZIIX010000010.1, read on the forward strand.
CGCCGGACCCGTCGGACTGCACCGACGGCCTGGACAGCACGACGGGTCTGCCGTGTGTGCCGGTGACCGAGAAGTTGCCGAAGCTGGAGCTGGCCAAGTCCTCACCGGATCTGGAGTCGGCGCACATCGGAGACACCGTCACCTACACGGTGACCGCGAAGAGCGTCGGCGCGCGGGACTTCACCGCGGATGATCCGGCGTTGGTGCTCGACGATCTGACCGGGGTGTTGGACGACGCCACGTTCGACGGCACGGTCACCGTGGACGGCTCGGATATCGATGCGGCGTACTCGGAGCCGCAGATCACCTGGTCGGGCCCGCTGGCGGTGGGCGACACCGTCACGCTCACCTACACCGTGCAGCTGACCGGTGACGGGGACCAGCACGTGGACAATGTGGTCTTCGTGCCGCCGTCGCCGCCGACGGGCTGCGGGGACGACTGCCCGCCGTACGATCCGCCGCCACCGGACGTCGACAATTGCGTCGACCGAGTGGATAGCACGACGGGTCTGCCGTGTGTGCCGGTCAACCAGGATCTGCCGAAGCTGGAGCTGGGCAAGACCTCGCCGAACCTGGCCGCCGCGTCCATCGGTGACGACGTCACCTTCACCGTGACGGCGACCAACGTCGGTGCGCGGGACTTCACCGCGGATGATCCGGCGCTGGTGCTCGACGATCTGACCGGCGTGCTGGACGACGCCACCTTCGACGGGAAGGTCGCGGTGGACGGGTCCAAGGTCAGGGCCAGCTACTCGGAGCCGCGGATCACCTGGTCGGGCCCGCTGGCCGTCGGTGACACCGTCACGCTCACCTACACAGTGCAGCTGACCGGTGACGGCGATATGACGGTGACGAACGTGGCGTTCGTGCCGCCGTCGCCGCCGACGGGCTGCGGGGACGAGTGCCCGCCGTACGATCCACCGACACCGCCCGCATCCGATTGTGCGGCCAACAAGAACGTGGATCCGGCCACCGGGTTGCCATGTGTTCCGGTGTCGCAGGACCTGCGCGAACTGCAGATCACGAAGTCTTCGGACGCGGCCGGGATCGTGCGCAACGGTGACGTCGTCACCTACACCGTGACCGCGACGAATGTCGGGCCGGGCGACTTCACCGACGACGATCCGGCGGTTGTGGTCGATGATCTGACCGGCGTGCTGGACGACGCCACGTATGGCGACGATGCCGCCGCGGACGCCGACGGAACGTTGGACTACACCGCTCCGCAGGTCTCCTGGGTCGGTGCGCTGGCATCCGGCCGGTCGGTGACGATCACCTACACGGTGACCGTGACCGGGCAGGGTGATCTGGGCATGCTCAACATGGCGTTCGCCCCGCCGCCGTTGGACCGTGAGTGTGCCGCCACCGGCACCTGCCCGCCCCCCGATGCGGACGACTGCATCGACGGCGCGGACACGGCGACGGGTCAGCCGTGCACCAAGACCGAGACGCCGCTGCCCGGGCTGTACGTAACGAAGCAGGTGGACAAGACGTCCGCCACGGGTGGTGACGTCTTATCGTTCACCGTGACGATGACCAACACCGGCCGTGTCGACTTCACCACCAGCGATCCGGCGGTGCTCACCGATGACCTGACGGGAGTGCTCGATGATGCCGGCTACAACGGTGACGTGGCCGCCGATCGCGACGGAGAGCTGTCCTATGCGAGTCAGACTCTCACCTGGTCAGGAGCGCTGCCCGTCGATGCGACGGTGACGATGACGTACTCCGTGACGGTCAGTAAACAGGCCATCGGCGACGACCGGATCGACAACATCGCGTCGCTCCCGGACGACATCACCCCGCACTACCCGAACGGGCAATGCCCCGACGGGACCGCGCAATGTGACCCGCCGTCACCGCAAGCGATCACGGTGTCCGACATCCACCGGGACGCGCCGCCCGCCGGCTCGCTGCCCAACACCGGTACCGACACCCTCGGACAGCTGCGTGCCGCAGGATTGCTGCTGCTGTTCGGCCTAGCACTGCTGTTCGCCGACCAGCGCCGCCGTCGGCGCGGGCATAATCCGGCCTGATCCTGGTCATGGACCGTCCGAGCGCGGCAGGCCTCCCATCGTGACGCGACTGCCAGTTCAGCCACCGCACCGGCTTCACGAGGCCGTTGCGGGGCTGCTGGTAGCCGCACGCGATGCGGAGCGAGTGGCGTTGGGTCCCGATCGGCGGGTGGCGTTTCGCCTCACCCGCGTACTGCTCGGTGGCGCACGCGCCGTGGGGTACTCGGCGGCGCAACTGGCGTCCTGCCTGGACGTGAGCGTTGATTCCGTTCGCAATCGTGGCGCCAGCGACGGCTGGGTCACCGCCGGGCAAGTCACGCTACTGACGGGCATTCCGCCCGACGAGCTTGCGCAGTGGCACGACGCTGGCGCAGTCACCAGGCGTTGCCGGGATGACGCCGGTCAGGACTGCTATCTGGCCAGCGAGCTGATCCGCAGACTCGCGCAGGCACGCACTCGCGACGCCGAGTTTCAGTTCAGCGGACGACAGATGACGCCGGGCGGTGATCTGGCTGACGGTCGCGTTGTCGATCGAGGCGCGGAGAACGTCGATTAACGCGCGGTAGGTTTGTTGCCGCATCCCTTGTGAATCGGAACGATGCGCACCACGCCGAAGGAGATCAATCCAGCCTCCGCGACCGCGCAGTCCGGCTGGGGTTGGACCATCTGCGGGAATATCCCGCCACGACGCCCGCGTGCGAGGGGGCGGCCCGTCGCTGCGGTGCGGCCCGGGTCGGTGCGCCGCTGAGTACGTCAAGCTCAGGTCGACGCCGGCCACCGGCTTGGGGCCCGGGCCTCCTCCGAAGAGAACGCGGAGATCAAGCACCTGGATGCTGAGAACCGGCGTCTGCGTAAGGACATTGAGATTCTCCAGGCAGCAACGACTCTCTTCGTGGGAGCACTGCGCACCACGACAGGCTCAAACGAATCCGTCTCACACATCGGGACCGGCATCGTCGTCATCTGATGGTAGATCAGATCGGGATCATCGGCCGAATGGTTACCTACTGCGCTGCCTGCATGGGCGCACTCGGCGGCTTGGTCGGCCTGGTTATCGGCCTCATCAGCTACCCGCCGACTGCATGGTTCGCTGTGCTCGAGATCGGTATACCCGCAGCAATCGTCGGCGCTCTTGTCGGCGCGCTCCTGGGCTCGCTGGCCCTCGCCCTTCGTAGCTCAGGTAGACGTCGGACACAAGAGAAAGGTCGATAGCCGTTCGTGCAGCATCACGGCTACGGCGTCGTTGCTGGTCCGTTAATGCCACGACTCCGCTCATCGATCCGCTGGTGACGATCCGATGCTCTTGGTGTACAGCGGCGACCAAGCGGCATTCAGTCACCGTCGGCCGACGTCTCGAACCCGTCACCGGGGCGCCGAGCGGGCCCGCAATCGACCGCCGGGCATGCGGGGAGCAGGCAGGGGGGCGCCGTCATATCCCAGGACGCGACCGAATCGCACGGGTCCGCCGCTGCTCGCGGTCCCGCCCGCCGCCTTCTGCGTCGCCGACCCGCCTCCCGCTGGCTGCGCCTCGGCCGCGTCGGCCGCGCCCTTGATTCGATCGGCGCCGATCTCCTCCTGCCACGCCCGGCGTGCCTCGACGATCTCCTCGTGCGACCCGCCGACGAAGTTCCACCACATGACGAGCTCGCTCGTCATCGGCGTGCCCCCGATCAGCACCATGCGGGCACGGGCGTCCACCGCGTGCAACCGCAGCCGTTGACCGCCCACCGGCAGGGCGACGAGCCTCGGCGCGGTCACGGCACGTCCGTCCACCTCGACCGTGCCGCTGTCGATCAGCACCCCGTACTCGAACTCGGGATCCAGCGCGACCTCCGCGACGGCGTCCGCGGCCATCGCCACCTCCGCCCCGACCAGCGGCGAATACGTCGGCACCGGCGACGACTCGCCGCCGAGCTCGCCGAGGAACACCCGCCACTGCACGCCGGACTCCACCCGCGCGTTCGTCGCGAAGTGCTGGAACGCCGGGTCGGTGTCCCGCTTGTCCGGCGGGAGCGCCACCCAGAGCTGCACGCCGTGCAGGATCGTCGTCGCCCGGGTGGACACCTCCGAATGTGCGATGCCGTGGCCCGCCGTCATGAGGTTGAGTTCGCCCGGCAGCACCAGCTGATGGGTACCCAGGCTGTCCCGATGCTCGATCTCGCCGCGGAACAGCCAGCTCACCGTCTGCAGACCGCAATGCGGGTGCGGCGCGACATCCATGCCGCCGGTCTCGCGCACCTGGTCGGGGCCGTAGTGGTCCAGGAAACACCACGGCCCGATGAACGGCCGGCCGCGGGAGGGCAGGGTGCGGCGAACCGTCATCGCGCGGATCCCGCCGAGCGGCACATCGCGGGCGTCGATCAGCTCCGGCTCGCGGCACGGCTGCGGCTGGCAGAGCAGCTCGTCGGGGTGGGCGTCCAGGTTCGTCATGGTGAATCCAGGCTAGGCGTAGCGTCGAGACTCCACACCTCGAGCGGCGGGCGGCCCACCGCCGAATAAGCCACGCTTGCGGTTGCATAAATCACGAACCACGAGGTATCGACGCCCCCGAGCAGAGGTTAGGCTGTCCTTATGTTGCGTTTGGACGGTGTCGACAAGACATTCCCGGTC
>CAZIIX010000011.1:0-23554 GCA_964539345.1 uncultured Actinomycetes bacterium
CTGACGGTGGAGAACTACGGCCTGCTGCACCGACTGTGGACCGAGGACGTCGTGGACTGGGAAGGCAAGTTTCGCACGCCGCTGCACTCCTTCACCGCGACGCCGCGCCCGCTGGACGGTATCCCGCCGTTCGTCTGGCACGGGTCGATCCGCACCCCGGAGGTGCCGGAGATCGCGGCCTACTACGGTGACGGATTCTTCGCCAACCACATCTTCTGGCCCGCCTCGCACACCCGCCGTATGGTGGAGTTCTACCGGCAGCGCTTCGAGCACTACGGACACGGCGCGGCCGACCAAGCGATCGTGGGCCTGGGCGGACAGGTGTTCATGCGGCCGAATTCGCAGGACGCCGTCACCGAGTTCCGCCCCTACTTCGACGTCGCCCCGGTCTACGGGCACGGACCCAGCCTGGAGGACTTCACCCGGCAGACGCCGCTGACCGTCGGCAGCCCGCAGCAGGTGATCGAGCGCACCCTGGGCTTTCGCGACTACGTGGGCGACTACCAGCGGCAGCTCTTCCTCATCGACCACGCCGGTCTGCCACTGAAAGCGGCCCTGGAGCAGCTCGACCTGCTCGGCGAAGAGGTAATCCCGGTGCTGCGCAAGGAGTTCCGCGTTGGCCGGCCCGCCCATGTGCCCGACGCCCCGACATTCGCCAGCCGTAGGGCGGCGCGGGACGCGGGACGCTCCGACGGATCTGCCACGATGGACTCTGGCGCGCTCGACACCGAGGGCGCCGAGTATGACGAGGATCCGGGACTGGCGCCGCACGGAGCGGAACTGGACTCGGGGCGCCGGACCGCCGGCGTGGCAGGGGAGGAGCACCACTCGTGACGACCGCCGCCGGCAACGGTGCGTCCCATCCGGCACCGGACCGTTCGCGCCGCCTCGCCGTCGTGGCGGCCGGGTTGCGGCAGCCGTCCTCGACGTCGCTGCTGGCGACGCGGCTCACCGAGGCGACCGCGGCATCGCTGGCCGAGCACGGCATCTCCGTGGACGTCACGACCGTCGAACTGCGCCCCTACGCTAAGGCGCTTGCCGACGCCATCGTCACCGGATTCCCGTCGCCGGAGTTGGAGGCGGAGATCACCGCGGTGACGGGAGCCGACGGGCTGATCGCCGTCACGCCGACGTTCGCCGCCTCGTATGCCGGGCTGTTCAAGTCGTTCTTCGACGTGCTCGATCCGGAGGCGCTGACCGGTATGCCGGTGCTGCTCGGGGCGACCGGCGGCAGCGCGCGGCACTCGCTGGTGATCGAGTACGCCCTGCGGCCACTGCTGAACTACTTCCGCGCCCGGATCGTGCCCACCGGAGTGTTCGCGGCCACCGAGGACTTCGGCGACGGCGCGGCGTCCGACCGACTGAGCGCCCGGATCCGGCGCGCCGCAGGGGAACTCGCAGCGTTGGTCGACGCCGGCGGACACGGCGGGCCGGCCGACCCGTTCGGTGCTGCGCCGTCGTTCGCCGACCTGATGGGCGATGGCACCCGCCCGCGACGGTAGGCGGGACCATCCATGACCGCACCGACGCCCGACGGGTCCGCGAGCGCGCCACGTCCACAGCACGAGGCGGGCGCCCCGCCCGACCGGCGGACGATCCGCCGGTGGCAGCAGTACCTGGCGGACGAACAGGCCGAAGCCAACGTCTATCGCTATCTCGCCGCCCGGCGCCGCGGCGAGGAGCAGGACATCCTGCTCAAGCTGGCCGACGCCGAGGGGCGGCACGAGGCGCACTGGCGGGAGTTGCTCGGCCCCGCGGCCGACGACGAGGTGCGGGCCAATTGGCGCACCCGCGGCCTGGGCTTCCTGGCGCGGCACTTCGGATCGGTGTTCGTGCTGGCGCTGGCGCAACGGGCGGAGGGCCGCTCGCCCTACACCGACGACGAACACGCCACCGACACCATGGCCGCCGACGAACGTGTGCATGGCGAGGTCGTCCGCGGACTCGCCGCCCGCGGGCGCAGCAGGCTGTCCGGAAGCTTCCGCGCCGCGGTGTTCGGCGCGAACGACGGCCTGGTCTCCAACCTCGCCCTGGTCCTCGGGATCGGCGCCGCAGGGGCCCCCGCCAAAGTGGTGCTGCTCACCGGCCTGGCGGGCCTGCTCGCCGGCGCGCTCTCGATGGGCGCCGGCGAATACGTCTCGGTGCGCTCGCAGCGAGAGCTGCTGCACGCGTCGGCACCGGACCCGCACACCGCCACGGCGCTGACCGACCTGGACGTCAATGCCAACGAGCTGGCCCTGGTTTACCGGGCGCGCGGCATGTCCGAGCAACAGGCGACCCGGCACGCCCGCGAGGTGCTCGCCGGGCTGCGCTCCTGGTCGTCCGGGAGCCCCGCCGGCGATGGCGTGGACGCCGCCAGCGACGACGCTGACCATGAGGTCGGCCTCGACGTCGGTCATGATCCGGCCGCCGGCACCGGCGATCATCCTGGCGATCAGGCGGCGGACGATCACGAGGCCATCGGCACGGCCTGGAAGGCGGCGATCTCCAGCTTCTGCTTCTTCGCCTCCGGCGCGATCATCCCGGTGCTGCCCTTCGCGTTCGGCATGGTCGGCATCCCCGGACAGATCGTCGCCGCGGTCCTGGTCGGGATCGCGCTGCTGGTCACCGGCGCCGTCGTCGGACTGCTCTCCGGCGGACCGCCGGCGCGGCGAGCAGCGCGCCAACTGGCGATCGGCTACGGCGCCGCCGCCGCCACCTACCTGCTGGGGCTGCTCTTCAGCGGATGACGCGCCGGTCGGCAGATAGTCTCCGGTCTCGACGTCTGACGATCCCCGACGATGCCCGGCGGCGCCCGACGATGTCGAGGTGCATCATGGCGGTATGACGAGCGCATGGCCGCGTTCGACCGATCGGGTGGCGCTTCCCGGCAGCACCCGCCGATCGGCGCCAGCGCGGACTCGGCCGGCGCCGGCCGACGCGACCGTGGAGGCCGTCCTGGTGCTGCGGCGGCGCGACGAACCCGCCGCTGACGCATTCGACCGCCGCTGGACCCGAGACGAGCTGGCTGCGCGATTCGGCGCGGACCCGGCCGACGTGGGAATCGTGACCGAGGCCGTCACGGCGCTCGGCGCCGCCGTCATCGCGGTCGACCCGGCGGCCAGACTGGTGCGCATCCGTGCGTCCGTCGCCGTCGCCAACGAGCTGTTCGGCGTCACTGTGCGGCAGGCGGCTGCGCCCTCGGGCGGCTCCGACGAGGCGGCTCGCCACCCGGATCGTGATGTGAGCCTGCCCGGGCATGTCGCGGCCCGAGTGACGGCGGTGCTCGGCCTGGACACCCGTCCCCAGCTGCGGCCGCGACTGCGCACCGTTCCGCCCGGTGCCGCCGGGGCGGCGCAGCGGGCGAGCTTCACGCCGCCGGAGCTGGCGCAGATCTATCGGATGCCACGCGACACGGACGGGACTGGTCAGACCATCGCCATCCTCGAGCTGGGCGGCGGCTTCTCCGCCGCCGACATGCACAGCTATTTCGGCGGCTTGGGGCTGCCCGTGCCGGACATTCGGACGCACGGCGTCGACGGCGCGCGCAACGCTCCCACCGGCACACCGGACGGGCCGGATGGCGAGGTGGCGCTCGACATCGAGGTCGCGGGTGCGATCGCTCCGGCGGCGACCCTGGAGGTGTACTTCGCGCCGAACACGGATGCGGGCTTCCTCGACGCGCTCGTCGCCGCCGGCAGGGCGACCTCGACCCCGACCGCCATCAGCATCAGTTGGGGCAGTAGCGAGGACTCTTGGTCGCCGTCCTCCCGGCGAGCGCTGGACGAGGCACTCGCCGACGCGTCCCTGCTCGGCAGCACCATCACGGTTGCCGCCGGCGACTCCGGATCGTCGGATGCCACCAACGCCACCACGACCGGTGGCACGCCCGCCGCTGGCGCCGGCGCTGCTGTCCATGTGGACTTTCCGGCATCCAGCCCACACGCCCTGGCATGCGGAGGCACCACGCTGCGAGCCGATGCCGCTACTGGCGTCGTCGCCAGCGAGACCGTGTGGAACGACATGCCCGCCGGCGGTGCGACCGGTGGCGGAGTCAGCGATGTGTTCCCGCAGCCGGAGTGGCAGGCCCGAGCCGGAGTCCCTCCGCGGGTCGGTGGCGTCGCCGACGCCGCGTCCCGTCGAGGAGTGCCGGACGTGGCCGCCGTGGCCGACCCGCGGACGGGTTTCCGGGTGCTCATCGATGGCCGGCGCACCGTGCTGGGCGGCACCAGCGCCGTCGCCCCGCTCTGGGCCGCGCTCATTGCGCGGCTGGCGCAATCGCGCGGTCAATCGTTCGGGCTGCTGCAGCCGACGTTGTATGCCGGGATCTCGCCGGGGGCCGCGGTTCTCGGATTCACGGACGTCACCAGCGGCGACAACGGTGCGTACCGGGCCGCGCCGGGCTGGGATCCGTGCACCGGGCTCGGCTCGCCCCTCGGTGACGAACTCGCCTCCCGGATCCTCGCCGACCCCCGATGATCGTTCGGCGCCGATGGGCCGTTACCGGCTGGGGCCGCTGCCGATTCTGGATTTGTGTCACCAACCGCGTCCAATCGTGACGTTGAACCTGCCATCTGCCGCGTCGTCGGCGCGGCGGGGCACGATCCGGGATGTGACGTCTTCAGGAGCGGCGCTGCGCCGAGGGGTGGGGCGTGAACCGGGTCCGGCTCGCGCTGCATGTCCGTCGCGCGCGTCGACTGGCCTTTCGGGTGAGGAACTCCAGGTACTCCCGCGCTTGGATGGCTTTCCACCAGTTCTTGGCGACTGCCCACTGCTGCGGGTAGCCGGCCCATTGCCAGTTGAGCTCCCAGCTCCCGTCGGAGTTCATGGTGTCCCGCAGGTACCGCATTTCTTCCGCGATGAGGTCGGCGTACGGCTCGGCGAAGTCGGCGTGCTGGCCGTTGAACAGCGTTGACGGGCGGACCACGTAGTCCGACCACCGTGCCGGATCGCGTTCCAACATCGCGTCGATGTCGCTGTCCAGCCTCTGGGTGAACGCCGCCGGTATCGGCCGGCCGGCTGCTCGCATGTCATCGTGCAGTGTCAGGGCGCAGGCGAGCTCGTGCATTGTCACCGGGGCCCCTGGCACGTAGCCAGTCACGAGGTCGTCAAGGTCGCGGGTGACGTCCACCCCTGCTCGGAGAAGGTAGCCCAGCACCGCGGCGGTGGGGTTGAGTCCCCACACCCGGTCCTCCGGGCCGGTGTCCTGCCACCATTCGGCGTGCGGGAAATCGGCCGTGGAGGGTGCCGTGGCGCTCCAGTATCCGTCCGGTCTGCGCGTTGAGCGCTTCGGCCTCACCCGCGCGATTCACCGGGCGACCGGTCAACGAGACGACTCCGTCCGTCCCCGTACGCCGAACCCGCTACGGGGCGCCGCAGGTTCTACGCTCGCCTCTTGAGGCGACGGCATGCCCGGTGGGACGACTCCAGTGGCAGGTGGCACCGGCGCTCGATGCGCGTGTCCATGCCGAGCGACGGCAGGACCGCCCCGATCGGTGTGATTTTCGCTACAGTTGATCGGTAACGGCCACGAGCCGACAAGGTGCCGCTCACCAGCCTGGAGGTTGCGATGATCGTTCAGGATGTCCTCGCCAGGAAGGGTCGCGAGGTCGTCACCGTCCCACCGGCGACGACCGTCGCCGACCTCGTTTCCCGACTCGCCGAACACGGCATCGGGGCGCTCGTCGTCTCCGATGACGGAATCCATGTCGACGGCATCGTCTCCGAGCGGGACGTCACCCGCGGTCTGCAGGCCCGCGGTCCGGACGTGCTCGCCATGCAGGTGCGCGAGCTGATGACCGCCGACGTGCAGACGTGCGGGCCGGGCGATCGGATCCGGGACCTGGCGGCGGCCATGACGGAGGGCCATTTCCGGCACCTCCCCGTCGTCGAGGACGGGGCGCTGATCGGCATCGTCTCGATCGGCGACATCGTCAAGAGCCGGATCGACGAGCTCGAGACCGAGACCGAACATCTGATGGATTACCTCGCCTCGCCGTAGCAGCCGCGTCGCGGCCGCCGGGCGTGGCCACCATCGGCGAGGTCAGGACCGCGAATCAGGCGAGGCCGGCCACGTACCACACACCGACGAAGCTGCCCGAGGACTCGACCGGTGGCCCCGAGTCGCCATGATGCGCGAAAGAGGCGATTAGCCATCCCACTGGCGGATCGATGAGCGGCGCGCCTGTGCGGGTGACCGGCTGAGATGGCAGGCTTCGCTTATGGAAATCCGTCGGGCGATGCCTGTGATCAAGACCGATAGACCCGCCGACGCGCGACGGTTTTACGAGGGCTTTCTCGGCTTCCGCGTCGCGATGGACGAAGACGGAATGCTCATGCTCGCCTCAACCAGCACGCCGACGACGCAGGTGATTGTGGCTTGGGCGAGTGAGACGGCCGTGGACCGGGAGCTGCTGTCCGTTGACATCTCGATCGAAGTGGCCGATGTCGATGCGGCGTACGCTCTCGCCCAGGACGAGCACCTCGAGGTCATCCGTGAACTCCGTGAGGAACAGTGGGGAATCCGCCGATTCTTCGTTCGTGATCCGACAGGTCAGACGATCAACGTCGCCAGCCACGTGTAGCCCGGGGGTGCCGCGCTGCATCTGAACATCGCCGCAAGCGGAACGGTTAGTGGTGATCGATGGTGACTTCCACGTCGAATTTCAGGCTCGGTGGTTGCCCGTTGGTGCGCCCGCGGTAGTCAACCTTTCCGGTGGGTGTGTAGCCGCGTTCCCATGCTTCCTCGATGACGAAGTCACACTCTTTCGGGTATGGCTGCCCGCGACGGACGCGTTCGTGGAAGCGTTTGGCGTGTTCGCGGTCGCTATCGAGTTCGATGCGTATCACGGGCATGGTCGATTCCTTCCAAGATCGCGTCCAGGCCGGTGAGGAACAGCTCCTCGTCGGATCGTTGGTGCTCATCCAGGTGGCCGTGCCGGGTCAGTAACGGGTACAGCTCACCGTGGCTGGTCAGGTGTGCGCGAGCGGCTGCTCGCAGGTTCGTGCCGGCCACGCGCCGCCACGTCGCATCGTTGAGTGCTACCCCGACCACGTAGTTGGCCAGGACGTGGCTGGCTGTGGTCAGCTCGTCGTCGCAGAGTCCCGCCCTGGCCAGCGCCGCGTGCAAGAACTCTGTCCGGCTCAGCACGTTGGGGCCGATCACCGGCCTGCCGACCAGGACCGGCGACCAAGGATGCTCCAACATTGCCTCGCGCCAAGCGCACAGCAGCCGGCGAACGTCACGCTTCCAGTGGCCGGAGGCGGCCGACATCGGGACGTCACCGAAGGTGTGGTCAAACGCGAGGTCGAGTAGTTCGTCTCGGGTGTGCACGTGCCAGTACAAGGCCGTCGCGCTCACCCCCAAGTGCGAGGCGACTCGGCGCATCGGCGGTCGAAGCTGCGCGTCCACGTCGAGACGATGACAGAATCACCCCGACCGGTGTGACTTTCGCTACAGTTGATGACCGCGAATCAGGCGAGGCCGGCCACGTACCACACGCCGACGAAGCCGCCCACGGCCGCCAGGATCCCCACCGCCAGCGCCAGTGCCAGCACGAGACCCTGGCGCCGCGGCGCCGACCGCGCCGGCAACGCGGGCAGATTGGCCGCATCGGCCTGCGCCCACGGAGGCGGAGGGGTGCTCGGCGTGGTCGCCGCGGCGGCCGCGGGAACGGCACCGGGAGCAAGTGACCGCAGTGGTCCCTCGCGTGGCGCGGCATCGGGTCGCTGCACCGCTTCGCGGCCCCCGCGCGGGCCCGGCGGGACCGCGGTCGGGGCCGGAAGCGTGGTGTTCCCGGCGAGCTGGGTCAGGATGGCCAGCACCCGCGGCAACGGCATCCGCCGGCTCGGCTCCTTGACCAGCAGCGCGTCGATGATCGGCCCCAGCCGCCCGGCGTGCGGGTGCGGCGGCACCGGGTCGTTGACGACCGCCGTCATGGTGGCGATCGGCGCACCCCTGTCATATGGTGGCCGGCCCTCCACGGCGGCGAACAACAACGCGCCCAGCCCCCAGGCATCGGCCGCGGGTCCGGCCGGGCGTCCGGCGGCCACCTCCGGGGAGATGTAGGCGGGGGAGCCCAGCACCATCCCGGTCGCCGTCATGGTCTGCTCGGTCACGCTGCGAGCGATCCCGAAGTCCGTGAGCTTGATCCGTCCGTCGTCACCGATCAGTACGTTCGCCGGCTTGACGTCGCGGTGCGTGATCCCGCCCTGATGGGCCGCCAGCAACCCGTCCGCAACAGCGCGGCCGACCACCGCGGCCGCGGCATCATCGAGCCGACCGTCCTGCTCCAGCAGATCCGCCAGGGTGCGCGCCGCCATCAGTTCCATGACGATGACCGGCCCGGTGTCCAGCGTGAGGATGTCGTACAGCGTGATCACATGCGGGTGCGACAATCCCGCCACCGCACGGGCTTCGCGCAACGTGCGCCGCGAGATCTGCTGCATCTCGGCCGCCGGCATACCCTGCGGCAGATGCACCTGTTTGATGGCCACCCGACGGTGCAGCACGGTGTCGTAGGCATCCCAGACCGTGCCCATCGAGCCGCGCCCGAGCTCGGCATCGAGGCGGTAGCGCCCTGCGAGCATGGTGGGAGTGGTCATAGCCCACCATTGTGTCAGCTGCGCGGCGTCGTCATCCCGTCGATGCGGCCGGTAGCGGATCGACCCGGATCAGGTTCATCCGGTGCGCCGTCAGGTAGTCCGCCAGCTTGTCCCGGTGCTCGTCACAGGCGGTCCAGACCTTCTCCCGGTCCGGAGTGTGGATCTTCGGGTTGTTCCAGACCACTGCCCAGGACGCCAGCGAGCGGCATTTCGCGGCCGAGCAGATCACCTCGGCGGGATCGTCCTCGCCCTGCGGGTCCGGAGGGGTGGCGTACGGCATCATCGTCATACCTCGGTCTTCGTCGTACTAGTCGGCGGCGGCCGATGCGGGCTGTTGCCGGGTGGAGATGGCGAACCGGTTCCACACGTTGATGGTGGCGATGGCGGCGATGAGCGCCGCGGTCTCGGACTCGTCGAACTCGGCGCGGGTCGCGTCCCACACCTCATCGGGAACGCCGTCCTGCGAGATGAGCGTGACGGCCTCCGTCATCGCCAGCGCGGCGCGTTCCCGGGCGGTGAACATGCCGTCGACCTCCCGCCAGGCGGACAGCACATCCAGCCGCTGCTGGCTCTCTCCGCCGGTGCGCGCATCCCGCAGGTGCATGTTCAGGCAGAACGCACAGCCGTTGATCTGCGACGCCCGGATCTTGATCAACTCGTACAGCGGCGGCTCCAGCGGGCCGGCCCGGTTGGCCTTCTCCAGGCCCAGGACCGCGGCGTAGGCCGCCGGGAACGCCTCGCTGATCACCACGCGTTGCTCGCTCATGACAACTACCCTCTCGCAGGTCGAATCGACGATGGTGGCGACCCCCGCAGCGTGAACCTCATCTCCCTCGGTTCTACTGCGTGTGCCACCCATCAGCAAGGACGTGACCAGGTGATCCTGGCCGCCCATGGGCCGGTGCCTCGTATGCCGCGATCCTGCTAGCCTGCCGTAAAGAGGTGGTGTGATGGAATCGAAATCTGGGTCTGCGGCCGGCATCACGGCCGGGCAGATCATGACCTCGCCGGTCGTCACGGTCGGGCCGAACACATCGGTCACGCACATCGCGGAGATCCTGACGGCGCGGCGCTTCTCCGGCGTGCCCGTCGTGGACGACGCCGGTGCCGTGCTGGGCCTGGTCAGCGAGCGGGATCTGTTGGCACGCAGTGGGCGCACCGCCCGGGACGTGATGACCACGTCGGTGATCAGCGTGACCGTGGACACCGACATCGAGCAGGTCCGCCGGATGCTCGTTGATGCACCCATTCGCCGTCTTCCGGTAATGTCACATGGCCGGTTGGTCGGACTGATCAGCCGGCACGACCTGGTCGGCCGGATGGTGGAATGGGCCTGCGGCGTCTGCGGAGAGACGGTTCGCGGCGCGCAGCCACCACTGGTCTGCCCGAAGTGCGGCGGCAACGCCAGCCGGTTCGTCCTACAGGAACAACCGCCTGGACCGTAACGAGAGCGTTTGGCGACACCACAACGCCAAGCGATGAAGGGGTTAAATCGAATGCCCGGACGAACGCAAGCCCAAAGGCGTAGCAAGTCCGCGAGTGGGAGCACCGCCAAGAGCAGCACATCCTCTGCACCGGTGAAGAAGAGCGGCTCGGCGACAAAGTCGAGCGCGCAGACAGCGCCCACCACCAGGAAGAAGGCGGCCGGCACGGCCAGCAGCGCCAAGGGTGGCCGCGGCAGCGGTGGTAAGCGCGCGCCGAAGGCCGACCGCGAGCGGCTCAGCGGGTACTACCGCGAGATGGCGCTGATCCGCGAGTTCGAGCTGCGCGCCGGCGAGATGTACACCCGCGCCAAGATCGGCGGCTACTGCCACCTCAACCTGGGCGAAGAGCCGACGGTCGTGGGGCTGATGGCCGCGCTGCGCCCGACCGACTACGTGTTCACCAACTATCGCGAGCACGGCTACGCGCTGGCGCGCGGCATGGAGCCCGGCCGCGTCATGGCCGAACTGTTCGGGCGCGTCGATGGCGTGTCCTCCGGCCGTGGCGGATCGATGCACCTGTTCGACGCCGCCAAGCGTTTCCTGGGTGGCTACGGCATTGTCGGCGGGCAGCTTCCCCCCGCGACCGGCGCCGCGCTGGCGCTGACCTACCGCGGCAAGCCGGGCCCGGATGCCGAGGCCGTCATGTGCCAGATGGGCGACGGCACCACCAACATCGGCGCGTTCCACGAGTCGTTGAACCTGGCGGCCATCTGGAAGCTTCCAGTGGTCTACGTCATCGTCAACAACGGTCTGGGCATGGCGACCACGGTGGAGAGCGCGGCCGGCGAACCGGACCTGTACAAGCGCGGCTGCTCCTACCGCATCGAGGGCAAGCGCGTCGACGGCGACGACCCCGAGGTCGTCCGACAGGCGGCCGAGGAGATGCTCGATGCCGCGCGCGCCGAACGCAAACCCGGTCTGCTGGAGGTCATGTCGCACCGCCTGCGCGGTCATTCCGTGGTGGACCCGGCGCGCTACCGCAGCCGCGAGGAGACCGAGAAGCTCCGCGAGCTCGACCCATTGCCCGCCTATCGCGAGCGACTGATCGAGGACGGCGTCATCACCGAGGACGAGGCCGCCACGATCGAGGCCGACGCGTCCGAGATCGTTGCGGACGCGGTGTCGTTCGCGGACAGCAGCCCCGAGCCGCCGGCCAACGAGCTCTTCCGATTCACCTATGCCAGCCCCGTTCCGACCACGACGACGTTGATGCCGGGCGAACCGGTGCTCCCGCTCGGATGGGACCAGGAGGGATCCAACTGATGGCCGCAGCACAGAACAAGTCCGAAGCGGCCGGATCCGACCCGGTGATCACCTATCGCCAGGCGCTGCACGACGCGCTGCAGTCCGAGATGCGCCGCGACGAGTCGGTGATCCTTCTCGGTGAGGAGATCGGCATCTTCGAGGGGTCGTACAAGATCACCGCCGGTCTGCTCGATGAGTTCGGGCCGGAGCGGGTGCGCGACACCCCCATCGCCGAGGAGGGTTTCGTCGGCGCCGCCATCGGCGCAGCGATGCTCGGCATGCGGCCGGTCGTGGAGATCATGACGATCAACTTCTCGCTGCTGGCGATCGACCAGATCGTCAACCATGCGGCCAAGATCTACGGCATGTTCGGTGGGCAGACCCCGGTACCGATGGTGATCCGCACCCCGGGCGGCGGCGGGCAGCAATTGGCCGCCACGCACTCGCAGAATATCGAGGTCTGGTACGCGCACGTGCCGGGGTTGAAGGTGCTCGCGCCGTCGACGCCCGCCGATGCGAAGGCGATGCTGACCGCGGCCATCCGCGACGACGACCCGGTGCTGCTGCTGGAGAACCTGTCGCTGTACAACACCAAGGGCCCGGTCCCGGAGCGCGAGGTCGTGGCCCCGATCGGCAAGGCCAAGGTGACCGTCGAGGGCAGCGACCTGACGGTCGTGGGCTATTCCCGTTCGGCGGCCATCGCCCGGGACGTCGCGGAGCGGTTCCGTGACAAGGGCGTGTCCATCGAGGTGGTCGACCTCGCCAGCCTGCGCCCGCTCGACCGGGAGACGATCTGCCGCTCGGTCAAGAAGACCGGTCGCGCCGTCATCCTCGAGGACGACTGGCTGACCTACGGCGTCGGCGCCGAGATCGCGGCCACGATCGCGGAGGGCGCGTTCGACTACCTCGACGCCCCGGTGCGCCGGGTGGCCGCGGCGGAAGTGCCGCTGCCGTACGCGAAATCATTGGAGCGGATCGCACTACCCGACGCGGACGCTCTGATCCGGGTGGTGGGCGAACAGTTGGACGCCACCGGATTCGGCCGCACATCAGGGAAGGCTGCCAAGAACGATGCCTGACGTATTCATGCCCCGGCTGTCGGACACGATGGAAGAGGGGACGATCGCCCAGTGGGTCAAGTCCGAGGGTGACGAGGTCCAGCGCGGCGACGTGCTCGCCGAGATTGAGACGGACAAGGCCGTGATGGACCTGGAGGCCTACGAGTCCGGTGTGCTGGAGAAGATCATCATCCAGGCCGGCGAGACCGTGCCGATCGGCGAGGCCATCGCCGTCATCGGCGACGGGTCCGGGACGGGCGGCGGCTCCGGTGACGCCGGCCAGGGCGGAGCCACGGACGAGGATCAGGGCCAGGCGGTCGCCGAGGCCGAGAACGCGGGCGCCGAGGACACCGATTCGCAGGGCGAGTCCGACGAGGCGGACCAGGGGACCGGCGAAAACGGCGGTGCCGACCAGGACCGGGTGTCCGACCAGGACGCGGGCGGTTCCGACGAGTCGGAGGAATCCGCCCCCCCGGCACGCGGCGACGGCGCGGCCGCACCGGCAAGCGACGCCAAGCTCAAGGCATCGCCGGTGGTGCGGTCGCTGGCCAAGCAGCACGGCATCGACCTGTCCGGCGTGACCGGAACCGGGCCGGGCGGGCGCATCATCCGCGTGGACGTCGAGAAGCTGCTCGAGTCCGGCACCTCGGAGGCGGCCTCGGAGGCGGCGCGATCCGCGCAGGCACCGACGGCGGCGTCGACCGCTCCGGCCGGGTCCGGTGACGAGCGGGTACCGCTGTCCACGATCCGGAAGGTCACCGCGAAGCGGCTCTCCGAGGCCGCCCTGATACCCGCGTTCCAACTCACCACGATCCTGGATGCGACGAACCTCACCGCACTGCGCAAACAGATCAACGACCAGTTGGCCAGCACGGGCACGAAGATCTCGGTCACCGACCTGCTGGTGCGGGCAGCGGCAGTGGCGCTGCGGGCGCACCCGGAGGTCAATGCCTCGTTCGACGGCGACGCGATCATCCGCCGCGGCCGGGTGAACGTCGGCATCGCCGTCGCCCTGGACGACGGCCTGATCGTTCCCGTCGTCAAGGACGCCGATCGCAAGACCGTGTCCCAGATCGGCACCGAGGCCAAGGACCTCGCATCCCGGGCGCGGGCCGGGAAGCTCAAGCCCGAGGAGTTCTCCGGCGGCACGTTCACCATCTCCAACCTGGGCATGTTCGGCATCGACAACTTCACCGCGGTGCTCAATCCCCCGGAGGCCGCCATCCTGGCCGTCGGGTCCACCGCCGAGGAACCCGTGGTGATCGACGGCGACGTGCAGGTGCGCGCGCGGACGCGACTGACCCTGACCGTCGACCATCGCGTGCTGGACGGAGCCATGGGCGCCGCCTTCCTGCGCGACCTGACCGACATCCTCACCGAACCGATGCGGTTGCTGGTGTAAGAGGTGGAGCGCGCCATCGGCGTCACATCCCGTTCTCCGCTGCCGTCGACATTCCGCCTCACGCAACGGACCTGGCTGGTGCCATTCCTGATCGCAGGGGTGGCCTGCATCGTCGGCGGCGGGCTGCTCGCAGCCGCCACCGCCTACGTCACGACGCAGAAGACCGCGTGGGCGACGGCCTACCTCGTCCTGGTCGGGGGCATCGCCCAGGCTGGGCTGGGCGCGGCCGTGGCCGGTCTCTCGCCGCTGGCTTCGCGCCGCCTGGCGTGGGCCGTCCTGACCGGCTGGAACATCGGCAACGCGGGTGTGCTGGCCGGGCAGCTGTCGGGCCTGGTGGCGCTCACGGACGTCGGCGGTGCCGTCTTGGTCGTCAGCCTGGTGCTCGTGCTGATCGCGGTGCGCTCCGGCCGCCGGGCGGATATCGTGCTGCCGCCAGCGCATCCCGGCGTGCTGTGGGCCTTCCGCGTGCTGGTGCTCGTCCTAGCCGTCACCATCCCGATCGGCCTGACGCTCGCCCATCTGGGCGGCTGACGATCGGCTATCGGGTCCGATCCGTCAGAACCGCTCGGGATGCCAGAACACGTCCTCCGGGGTGCCGAAGACCGCGTTGTCCACGGCCTGTTCGCCCTGCACGAAGGAGAAGTCCTGGTTGCACGATTCGTAACGCCACCCTCCGAACCGGCCGCGGCTGTGCACGTCGTAACGCAATAGCACGTCGTCGATCCGGCGGATCGCATCGTCCCGCCCGATCGTGGGCACCGGATAGCCCATCGGCACCGTTCGGCGCCACACGCTGCATGCGGTGCGCATGTCGACGCCCAGGCGGGCCAGCGAGGCGCAGGTCTGACGCACCGCCAGCGGCAGCGTCACCGGGCGATCGGCCGATGTGGAGGATTCGCACAGGATGTTCCATCGCCCGGGTCCGGCGTTGCCCGGGTCGTAGTTGCTCAGCATCGTCGCGCGGTACCACGGCACGTCGACATCCGGGCTGTACAGCCAGGTCTTGTCGGCCAGCGGCTCCGGCGGTCGCCCGACGAACCCCAGGCCGACGAGGTGGACCGTGCTCGCGACCAGTCCGGTGGGCGCCGTGCCGGGCGCGGCCAGCCCGGTCCAGGCGAGCGCCTCGAGGATCGGCGCACTGCTGATGCAGTGCTGGTACCGGATGAGCGCGCCGTCCTGCGTCACCGCGATGTGCTCACGCAGGTCGACGTCGGCGATTCGCCTGCCGAACACGATGCGATTGGGGTCGAGCCTTTTGCGGTACAACGCATTCCACAATGCGCCGGTCCCGCCCGCCGGGTACGGGAACCGATCGGTCGGGGCGACGAACTCGCTCGCCAGACCCAGCGAAGGGACGTTGCGTTCGCCGCTGCCGCTGCGCAGCGAAGTCCAATCGTGCGCGATCCGCTCCAGCGGCGTCGCCCACATCTTGAGTGTGTAGGGGCCGAAGAACGTCTCGTACAGCTCGTGGCCGAAGTTGTTCGTGTAGTACTCCGCCAGGTTCTCCGCGGCGGCATCCGGGCGCAGGTCATCCGGCATCCTGTCCAAGTGGCGTTGGATCGGTGTGCGCACCAGCCGGCCGTCGATCCAGACCCAGCCGTTGCGCTCGATGGTGCGCAGCCGCACCCCGCTGGACTCGATCGCCTCGTCGAACGCGGGGAAGTGGCTGTGCAACACATGCCCGCCGAGGTCCCAGGTGAAACCCTCCGGGTCCGTGACCGAGGTGGCCATGCCGCCGACATGGTCGGACGCCTCCACCAGCAGGTAGTCCTCGTCGAGTTCGGCCAGCCGGATGGCGGCACCGATCCCGGTGGGACCGCCGCCGATGACGAGGAAGTCGCAGTGCAACACGGCCTACACCTCGACCACATAGCGCACGGACTCGAACGCCTCGGCGTACGCGCGCCGGCACGAGTGGCCGTAGTGCTCCGCCGAACTGCGGACGCGGGACGGCTGGACCATCTCGCTCGCCTGCACCTGCGACTGGTGACAGAGCAGCGACTCGACCTTCTTGTCGAGCGTGTCGGAGATGTCGACGAAGGTCGCCGGGTTGAACCGGAAGACCGAGGGCGCGCCGTACGCCAGCAGATTGGGCACTTGGCGCGCCGCACCGAGGGTGCACAGCGCGACGGCGCGGTGGTCCTGGTGGCTGTCGTGCTCGGCGTGGGTGTAGACGATCGTCGCATGCGTCTCCCGCAGCACCTGCTCGATCAGATGCACGAGGTCGAGCTCGTGCAGCGATACCGCGCAGTCACCGATGTCCGTCCCCCAGACCAGGCGATGCACGCCCAGCACCGCTATGGAATGCTCTTGCTCGGCCACGCGTTTCGGCGTGTCGCCGGGGCCGACCTCGCCCTTGGTGACGACGAGCATGGTCACCTCATCGCCGGCGGCGACATGCTTGGCGACGGTTCCGCCGCAGCCGAGCTCGATGTCGTCCGGGTGCGCGCCGATCGCCAGTATTGATCTGCCGGTCATGGTTCCTCCGTCATGGTTCGTGGTGATCGGGCGGCGGACCGCCCGCGGCTGGGTACTACCGGTGGCCTCACACGGCGTCGGCAGTGGTCGGGATCGGCGGCGGGGCCGCCGACTCGGTCGGTCGCGGGACCGGTCGGCCGTAGACGAGCCGGTCGGCGAGCGCGAAGCGAAGCAGGAAGGCGGCGACTAGGGTCACGACGGTCGCCAGCTCGACGCCCAGCCCGAGTCCGGCGACGAGCAGGATCACGAACGGGATGCGTGCCACGTCGGACTGGGCGATGACCCAGAACCGACAGAACCGTGCGGTGCGCGACCGCCCGGCTCGCGCGTGCCGCCACACCAGTAGCTCCGATCCGGCGAAGTTCCACAGCACGGCCACCTCGATCGCCAGTACCGCCGCGACGGCGTAGCCGATCCCCGCCGAGACGAGCAGCGCGATCGCCGCGAGGTTCGGTATCACGCCGGAGAGGCCGACGAGGCCGAACAGGGCCGCCCGCCCGGTCCATCCGAGCGTTCCCATGCGCAGCCGCGCGATCTGCCGGACCGCCGACCAGCCGCGTCGCACGGCCAGTCCGCCGGCCGGCGCCGCCGCATCGCCCCGTGCCGGAATCTCCCGGATCGGCGCGGAGGAGCGGACGACGACGCCGAGGACGGACGTCAGGTCACGCGACCGGCATCCCGCCGCCGCGCCGCGCCGCATCGCGAAGGCGCCGCTGAACGGATCTGTGCAACCGCGGAGACGCACCGGGAACACCGCGGCGGCGAGCCGGCCCGCTCCATCGGTCACCGCATGACGCGAGCGGGCGGTGCTACCGGGCAGGGGCGTCGATGAGCAGAACCGCGAGGCACTGACGATGTCGCTGTCCCCGGCGGCATCGAGCAAATGCGCCACGAGCTCCGGGCGATAGCCTCCGTCTGCGCGGAATACCACGACCCACTCGGCGGTCGATCGATCGACCGCGTCGGCGACCGCGTCGCAGTGCCGGACAACGATCTCCACCTGGCGCCCGCGCAGCGATCGATGCAGCCGACGCAGGGCGGCCAGCGAATAGCCGACGTCACTGACAGCGACGATCACCCTGGCATCGAGGCGAGTTTCGCACAGCCCCGGAGTAGTGCGGCACGGATCGCCCGGGCGGTCGCCGGACAGTACGGCGTGATCGGTGACCGGCAGCGCATCACAGTTGTTCGCGGGCATTGTTCCTCCTTGCCATTCGTGTGCAGACGCTATTGCCGGAATCGTCGACACGGATCGGATCGATGGACGATATTTGTCTCCTCATCGCAGCGGACCCGCTATTTTGGACGCCCGGTAGCGCGCTCATGCGATTGACACCAATTCCACACGTTCGTACGTCGACGGACGGAACAACGCGAAATTCGGCAGCATTTCCGGCGGCCATCGGTACCGGTCCTTCCTCCCGCGATAGCAGGTCGCGGCCGATCACCGGGCTGCCTTCGGCGCGGCCCCCTCCTCGCCGTATGGCGCCCTATTCGAGCAGGTCGCGCCGGTGGCGTCGTGCGTGGACAGGAGAGTGTGCCTCCACCGGTCGCACCAGGACCACCGGGATCGCTTGGTATCGATGGCGGACAGCACGGTCGGCCAGATATCCATCCGGCATACGCATGACTACATCGGGACGATGTTGGACCAGCCGCCAGCGACACATAATTCGGTCGGTGTGCGTATGGGAAGGGCACGCCATGGCAGTTTCCGCGATCCGGAATGCGCCATTGTGATAACGCCGACGGGGAGCCACGAGATGCAATTCACCGTTCCGCCGAATGACACCGAGAAATACGCCTATTTGCGCGGACCGCAGCATCGCTGGTTCTTCTGGGCGCATTTCGCTGCGTTCATCGGGGTGGTGATCAGTCTGTACGGGTTCGCCCGAATGCAGTACTGGACGCTGATCTTCCTGTGTCCGCTGGTGCTCTATGCCGGCGAGACCCTCTTGGGGTTGCGCACGTCGACCTACCGGCGCCGGGTGAGCTATCCCGATCACCAGGCCGTGGTGGAGCTGTGGACCCCGGCCTCGTACCCCTCGGTCGATGTGATGATCCCCACCTGCGGAGAGGACCTCGTCACATTGGAGAACACCTATGTGTACACCGCCCGAATCAGCTATCCCGGCAGGGTGCGCGTCTACATCCTCGACGATGCCGGGCGTCCGGAGGTGGCCGAGCTCGCCGCCAAGTACGGATTCCAGTATGTGGCGCGCCCGGGGTCGGCGTTCAAGAAGGCGGGGAACCTGCAGTACGCGTTCGAGCGGACGGATGGCGACCACATCCTGATCCTCGACGCCGACTTCGTGCCCCGCCCCGAGATCCTCACCGAGACGATCCCCTACATGGACGAGGCGCGCATCGGCATCATCCAGACCCCGCAGTTCTATCCGAGCACCAAGGGTCTCGGGTGGCTGGAGCGGACCGCGGCCGCGACGCAGGAGATGTTCTATCGATTCGTCCAGCCGAGCCGTGACGCGGTGGAGGCGACGATATGCTGCGGCACCTCGGCGATCTACCGCCGCTCGGCCCTCGACGCGATGGGCGGCTTTCCGCTGATCGGACACAGCGAGGACCTGTTCACCGGATTCGAGATGATCAAGTACGGCTACCGGACGGCCTACGTGCCGATCGTGGTGAGCCAGGGTCTGTGCCCCGATCGCATCGACCCGTACATCAGCCAGCAGTACCGCTGGTGCGAGGGGAGCATGGAACTGCTGCGGGACAAGGACTTCCACCTGCATCCCGCGATCAATGCGCGCCAACGAGCGAGCTTCTGGTCGGGGTTCTTCTACTACATCACCACCGCCATGAACGGCTTCTTCGCACCGATCCCGGTCCTGCTCATGGTCTGGCTCTATCCCGACGTCGTGCGCCCGGACAACATGCTTCCGCTCGTCGGGCTGCCGGTGCTGTGGCTGGCCATCTACCCGATGCTGATGCGACACCGATGGCGGCTGGACGTCATCCGGGTGCAGATCGTCTACGGCTTCACCCACGCCGTGGCGATCTACGACATGTTCGCCGGCACCCAGGCCGCCTGGGTACCGAGCAATGGCGGTGTCAACCGCGCGACCCCGCTGGCGGTCAAGGTCAAGCGGATCATGGGCTTCTACCTCGCCGCCACGTTCACCGCCATCTTCGCTATCACCTGCTACCGGCTGGCGACCGGTGCGAGCCTGCGGCAATGGTGGGCGCTGCTGCTGTTCCTCGCGATGTACGCGTACATCTTCGTCCCGGTGATCTGGTTGTGCCTGTCGACGCTGTACATCGATGCGCGCGCCGCACACCGGGCGGCCCGCGCGGCACCCGCTGCGTCCGGCACCGCCGACGAGGCCGCACCGGTCATCGAATCCGTTCCGGCACCCGCCCCGCTACCGCACGTGGGAGGGTGAGATGAGTTCGACGACCATCGCGCCGCCGGTCTGGCGTATGACGCTGGCATCGATGTTCCCTGCTTCCAGGCGGGACCGTGCGATGACGATCGCGATCGACAAGATCCTGCTCGCAGGGGTTCTCGCCGTCCAGGCCGGGCTGTCGCTGCGGTTGAGCAACAGCCCGTTCCAGGACGAGGCGCTCTACCTCTACTACGGTCACTGGATCCGTTCGGCATGGGACGGGGGAGAGGCGGTCTACACCCATCCGGAGGCGTTCTTCTCCGGCGCCCCGCAGCTCTACCCGGTGTTCGCCAGTTACTTGGACGACGTGGGCGGCGTCGAACTCGCCCGGCTGTTCTCCCTGCTGTGCATGCTCGTGGCCACGGTCGCGGTCTTCGCCCTGAGCAAGGCACTGTTCGCCCCGCGCTATGGCGCTGCCGTTGGCCTTTTCGCCGCGGTCGCGTTCAGCCTGTCCGCCCCGGTGATCTTCATCGGGAACCTGGCGACGTTCGACGCGCCGTCCTTCGCCTGCATCGCGGGCGCTGCTGCGCTGAGCGCCTGGTCGGCCACGGGGCACCGGTCGGTCTGGTGGAGCCTGCCCATCGGGCTGCTGGCGGCGCTCGCGGTGGCGCTGAAGTACGCTTCCGCGATCGACCTGCCGTTCGCGCTGCTGCTCACTCTGGTCGGCATCCGGCTGCCGCGCTTCCGGGTGCGGGCCGTCGCGCGCGCGGCGGTCGCGGGAGGCGTGACGCTCGCCGCGCTCGGGATCAGCGCGCTGACCTGGGCGCGCAGCGATCTGGCGGGCCTGCGCATGACGACGCTCGAGCGGCACATGGACGCCTACACCGCGCCGTGGACGCTCATCCGCGATGTCGCATCGTGGTCCGGGGTGACGCTGGTGATCATGCTCGCGGGCGGGGTGCTGCTCGCCCGACACCGGCCGGTCCTCGCGGCGCTGCTCGGCGCCGGGACGCTGACCGCCATGGCCATGCAGATCCATGCGGGCGACCTGACATCGCTGCACAAGCACGTCACCCTGGGCCTGATCTTCGGCGCGCCGCTGGCCGGCGTGGCGCTCTGTCGGCTGCGCCAGGTCAAACTGGGAACACTGATGGCGGCGGCACTGGTGTGGATCGCGCTGATGGTCGGGCTCGACCAGTCACGCGGTCTGTTCCTGGCATGGCCGAACACCAGCGGCCTCGTCCAGACGATCGAGCCGTCCATTGCCGCGGACCCCACCATCCGGATGGTCGGCGACATTCCCGAGCCGGTGGAGTACGCGCTTCGTCGGCAGACCCAGCCGTGGCAGTGGACCGGAACCTACGCCGGCAGCCTCGGCTACCACGGGTTGACCGGGGTGGCCGCCTACCGGGCCGCGTTGAAGGCCAACTACTTCCAGCTCGCCTTCTTCGACGGATCGTCGGAGGTCAGTCGGACGTTGACACCGGAGATGCCCGCCCTCGGGTTCCACCGCACGGGGACTATCCTCACCCGTGGGGCCACGTGGACCATTTGGCAGCGGTTCGATTCCGTGTCCAACTGAGTCCGACCGGCCCGATGGCGCGTCATTCCAGAGGATCGCATGCAAGCACGTGCTCAGCGAGGGCGCGGCACCGGCCTTCACCCGCCGACGACCGCGGCGGAGCGATGAACGTCGACCGGCGCAGGTTCCTGCGCGGGGCGCTGATGGTCGGCGGGGCCGCGGCGTTCGGCGGTGGCGGCTACGTCGCCGGGCTGCTCAGCCAGCCGGATCCGCCACCCCCGATCCTGTTGTGGTCCGAGGAGTTCGACCGGCCGCTGGACCTGGTCGGCCGCGGCAACGCCCACGGTCGCTGGCGCGCCAGCGATGTCTGGCAGCCCGCCGATGTGGGGTACGCCGATTTCGGCGCGGGAGGGCACTCGTGCTGGATGGCCACCCCCGATCAGACGCTGGGCGGCCACCGCTACAACCCGTTCTCCGTCGCCGGATCGGTACTGACCATCACGGCGACCCGAACCCCGGCGGACGCACTCGCCGATGCGGGGCATTGTCCCTGGTTGGGCGGCATCCTGATCAGCAACACGGACCGGCCCGATATGACGTTCGGCTACGGCTACTACGAGTTCCGGGCGCGCTTCCCCGACCCCGGCCGGGGGATGTTCCCCGCGCTGTGGTTCTACGCAGCGCACGGGCAGAACCCCGCACGCCAGGAGGCCGCCGAGATCGACGTCATCGAGGTCTTCGGCCAGCGGCGCGGACGACCCTGGACGGCTGGCGTGCATGTGGCCGGTACGGACGGCACGATGCGTGCGCTGCAGGTGATCTCCAGCGACGCGGACACCACCGACTGGCACACCTACGGGCTGCACTGGACACCGGAACGGGTCGCGTTCTACCGCGACCGCACGCGGGTTCGCACCGTCGACGGGGATGCGGCCGCGTACTTCACCGGTTGCCAGATGTCCATCCGGATGGACATGTCCATGGACGCCACCTGGTTCGACCAGCAGGATCGGTCCGATGCCTCGACGCCGGACCGGCTGCGTGCGCAGATCGACTACGTCCGGCAGTACGACCGTCCGTTCTGACCGTGCGCGGTGTCGGCTCGGTCAGCGGATGAGGCGTGAGCCGCCTTCGTGGTGCGCGACCCCTTCGCGGTGGACAGCGCCGTCTCGATGCGTGGCCCCGTCGCGATGGACCGCCCCGTCATGGATCGCGAGCCCGTCATGGCGCGTGGGCACGTCATGGCGCGTGGGCCCGTCGTGACGGGTGACGCTGTCCCGATGGCCGAGACCGTCCCGTTGCCCGGGGTGCGGCACCGCACGGGCGACCGAGCGGGCGACCGGATGGACGGCCTGCGGTGCCGCATGGTGCTCGGCCAATCCGTAGCGGGAGACCAACGCGGCCGCTTCCAGTCGGGAGTGCACCCCGAGTTTGACCAGCACCGACTGGACATGCGATCGCACGGTCGTTCGCGACACTCCCAGATGTGCGGCGATCCCCTCGGTGGCGTATCCGGCCGCGACGTACCCGAGGCACTCCCACTCCCGCGGTGTGAGGTAATGCACCAGCCGCTCGACCTCCAGCCGCGGCGGATCCGGCTCGTCCCGCTGGCGGAGGAACGAGGCCTCGATGACGATCTCGCCGTCCCACACTCGCTCCAGCACGCCGAGCACGACGGCGATGCTGCGCGTCTTGTGGATGTATCCGGTGGCCCCGGCGGCCAGCGCCTGGTTGAGCAGGCCGGGGCTCTCATTGCCGGTCAGCACCACGACGAGGGAGTCGGGGCACTGCTGGACCAGCTGCGCGATCCCCTCCGCTCCGCCGCCGGGCAGGGCGGGCTCGACGATGCAGAAGTCCGGTGCCGTCTCGCCGAGCCCTGCGAGCGCCTCGTCCCACGAGGTCGCTGCCGTCGCCACCCAGTAGGTGCGCTGGTTCAGCGCGGCCGCGAGGCCGTCCAGGATCACCGCGTGGCAGTCGATCAGCAGGACCGAGCGGACGCCGTCGTGGGCGGTCACGCCACACCGGTCGTCATCGTCGTCCCAGCGGTGCGCGACCGAGCCATGACGGCGGTCGTCCCGCTGCGCACCGCGCCCGACGCTGCGCGCCTGGTGCGGACGGAGGAACCAAGGTCGTCCATCATCGACCTCCGGACGGAGGAGGTAACAGCAATGTCTCCAGTGTACGGCGACTTCGCCGTCTTGCTACCCCGAAAGTGGTACCAATTTTCGGAGGGTGCGGCTGAATCGACACACACCGTCACCGCAGGCCGCAGCCCGTGTCCCCAACGTGCGGGTGATGTCCCGTTGTGCGCACTTTCGGGTTAATGTGCGGTCGCGGTGCGGCACCGGTGCGGCACCGGTGCGAAAACGGCCGCCGGCCCCCTGCGGGGACCGACGGCCGTCGGACGATCCGGGCCGTTCCGGCCGGTCGCGTCACTC
>CAZIIX010000012.1:0-20924 GCA_964539345.1 uncultured Actinomycetes bacterium
GGCTGCTGGGCCGGCCGCGCCGCCGGTCGCGGTCGGTCACGGCTGCTCCCACCCGGCGCCGATGCGTTCGCCCGGGTCCGGCCGGGCGCCGCGCGCCCAGTCGGCCGCGGCCATCGGGCGCTTGCCCGGCGCCTGCACGGTGCCGAGCCGGATCGGGCCGGTGGCCGTGCCGACCAGCACCTGCTGCTTGCCCACCCATAGCTCGCCGGGCGGCAGGTCCGCGGGGGGCCGGCCGCCGGGCACCGGTTCGTCGGAGTGCCCCGCTCCGGATGGTTCGGTGAGCAGCTGCACGGGGCCGAGCCGGAGCCGGCCCCAGCGCGATTCCACCCATGCCCCCGGATGCGGGGTGACCGATCGGATGTGCCGGTCCACGGCCAGGGCAGGGGTCGCCAGATCGATGCGGGCGTCGGCGGTGCTGATCTTCGCCGCATGGCTGATCCCGTCGGCCGGCTGCGGCTTGGGATGCAGCGTTCCGGACGCCAGTCCGTCCATGGTGGCGACCAACAGCGCGGCACCGGAGTCCGCCAACCGGCCGAGCAGCTCGCCGGCGGTGTCGGTCGGGCGGATGCGCTCGGTGACCGTGCCGAACACCGGCCCGGTGTCGAGATCCTTGTCGATGCGGAACGTCGTCGCGCCGGTGATCTCGTCCCCGGCGCGGAGGGCTGCCTGGACGGGTGCGGCGCCCCGCCAGGCCGGCAACAGGGAGAAGTGCAGGTTGATCCAGCCGTGCCGCGGCACGGCCAGCAGCGGTGCCGGGATCAGCGCACCGTAGGCGACGACGGCCACGGCGTCGGGCGACCAGACCGCCAGCTGTTCGGCGAACTCGGGCGTGCGGACCGAGCGGGGCCGGTGCACGGGCAGTCCGGCGTCGGCGGCGGCCCGCGCCACCGGTGATGCCGTGGGCCGCCCGCGGCGGCCGGCGGGCGCGTCCGGCCGAGTGAGCACCGCGACCACGTCATGCTCGGAGGCGAGCAGCGCGTGCAGCGACGGGACGGCCGTCTCCGGGGTCCCGGCGAACAGTATCCGCATGCGCGCACCCTCCGTGATCGTCGTTGTGGCGCTCGGCTCTCGCCGTGCCGGGTCAGTCTACGATCGAGCCCTGCCCCACCGACCAGCGCGACGCCGAGGATGACGCCATGGACTTTCGCCGGCCCACCGGGGCATCGCTGGCCGGCGCGGCGGTGCGTCTCGATCGCTCGGTGCGCGCGGACGCGCCG
This sequence comes from uncultured Actinomycetes bacterium, assembly GCA_964539345.1. Taxonomy (GTDB): domain Bacteria; phylum Actinomycetota; class Actinomycetes; order Mycobacteriales; family Nakamurellaceae; genus Nakamurella. The sequence goes on from CAZIIX010000012.1 coordinate 1,218, forward strand.
GCGCTGTTCGCCGCGCTGGATGCCGACGCGGTGTGGGCCGGGGCCTACCACGGCGGGCGCCGGCCCGGCTCGCCGGACGAGGTCGCCGCATGGGTCGACGACGCCGGTGCGGAGGAACGGGTGATGTACACGGTCCGGACCGTCGCGGACTCGGCGCTCGGGCCCGCCGGCAGCGTCATCGGGACGTCCAGCCTCGGCGATGTCCTGCCGGCGCACCGGCAGCTGCACCTGGGGTGGACCGCCTATGCCCCGGCGGCGTGGGGCAGCGCCGTCAATCCGGAGTGCAAGCTGTTGCTGCTCGCGCACGCGTTCGACTGCTGCGGTGCGGAACGGGTGCGGATCCAGACCGACGCGATCAATGCCCGCTCGCAGGCGGCCATCGCGGCGCTCGGCGCGGCGCGCGAAGGGGTGCTGCGCCATGATCGGCTGCGCGCGGACGGTTCCTGGCGGGACACGGTGGTGTTCTCGATACTGGCCGCCGAATGGCCCGCGGTGCGACGGCGCCTGGGGGCGCGGCTGACGGCGGCGACGCTGCCGGCCGGCTAACCGAACTCCCAGGGGTCGACCTGGATGCGCACCGGGTCGGAGTCCTTGCGGGCGGAGCGGGCCGCGGCCAGCACCCGCAGGGCACGCAGCAGCGCCCGACGGTCGTCGCCGTCCGCCCGGATCAGGGCCCGCACCGTGTGCTCGTCGCTGTGCGCGCCGGCACGCCCACCCGCGGGGTCGGCGGCCGGGTCGCCGCCCGAGGGGCCGGATGCCCCGCCGGAAGGTGCTCGACCGGCCGACCCGGATCGGCCGCGCGGAGCGGCGACCTCGATGGGTGCGGGCCCCAGCACACCGCCGGACGGCGGCAGTTCCAGTTCCGCCAGCGCCGCTCCGACCGCGGACTCGCCGCCGGTGAGCGAGGCCAGCGCCGCGACCGGGGGAAAGCCCAGCTCGCGGCGGGCCGCCAGTTCCGCGGCGGCGTGCCCGGCCGGGTCCCAGCGGATCAATGCCTGCACGGTCGGCAGCGACAGGTCGGCACCGATCACGACGCGTCCACCGTCCGCGGCCGGGCGCACCAGGGCGGCCGCCGCCATCCAACGCCGGAGGGTCTCCTCGGCGGCGCGCAGGTCCGCGCGGCCGAGCAGCAGCCCGCCGTCCAACAGCAGTGCCGCCCCGTATCCGCCGTCGGCGACGGGTTCCGCCCCGGGGGTGCACACCACGATGGCGGCCTCGGCGGGTACCTCGTCGAGCACGGCGCCGCCGGTGGACGTACGCAGCCGGGCCCCGGGGAAGGCACGGCCGATCTCCTCCGCGGTCCGGCCGGTTCCCATGACGGTGGCACGGATGCGCCGCGATCCGCAGGCGGCGCAGGCATACATCGGTGCCGCCACCGAGCACCATCGACAGGTGGGCGTCCCGCCGCCCGCGGGGATCGCCAACGGGCCCGAGCAGCGGCGACAGCGCGCGGGCCGGTGACACTCGGCACAGGCCAGGCCGGGAAGGTAGCCACGCCGCGGCACCTGCACCAGCACGGGCGCGCCGGCGGCGAGCGCCTGCCGCGCGGCGGCGAACGCGGCCGGGGTCAGCCGGGCCCGCGCGGCGGCCGAGTCGGCCCCGACGGAGTACTCGTCGCCGGCGGCCTCGATCCGCGGCATGCTGCGGCGGAGCACCGCGCGGTCGGCCGAGATCGGCGGTGCCCATCCCGATTCCACCAGCAGTTGACCCTCCGCGCTGCGGGCGAAGCCGCCGATCAGGAGCGCGGTGGCCTGCTGCGCCGAGCGGATGGTCAGCGCCTCGCGGGCGTGCGGGTACGGGGCGCGCGGTTCGGCGTGGAGGTCGTCGCCGTCGTCGAAGATGGCCAGCAGCGCGGGGCGGTGCACCGGGGCGAACGCCGCGGCGCGCGTGCCGGCGACGACGCGCACCCGGCCGCGGCTGACGGCCAGGAAGCGCCGGTAGCGTTCGGCCGGCCCGAGGTCGGCGGACAGCACCGTGTGCGCACCGGCGGGCAACGCCCGGCCGAGCGCGCCGTCCAGCCGGGCCAGGTCCCGCGCGTCGGGCACGATGAGCACCGCGCCGCGGCCGGCCGTCCAGGCCGTAGCGGCGGCCTCGGCGAGCCGGGCCGGCCAGTCCTCGCCCGGGAGCGCCTGCCAGACGGCGCGGGCCGGCCGCTGTTCGGCGACCGCCGCCAGGAACGCCGGGCCCGCGGTGTAGCGCCGCCACGCGGCGGGGACCTCCGGCGGGACCCGCGCAGTCTCGTCGCCGGCCTGGCCCGGCGGACCATCGGCTTCGGTGGGACCGGTGGTCCGGACATCGGCCGGCGGGGCCGCCTCCGGCGCTGCGCTGCCGGGCGGCTGCTTCTCCACACGTCCGTGCCGGGGCGGGACCGCCAGTCGCAGCACGTCGGCCATGGTGCCCGCGTATCGGTCCGCGACGGCGCGGCACAGCTGCGCGATCTCCGGGGTCAACACCCGCTCGTCCGACACGACCCGCTCGAGCATGGCCAGCCGCCCGGAGTGGTCGGACTCGGCGCGCCGCTCCAGGATGTAGCCGTCGACGAGCCGCCCGGAGAAGCGCACCCGCACCCGCACGCCCGGTTGGGCTGCGGCGGAGTCCTCGGCGGCGACCAGGTAGTCGAACGGCTGATCCAGGTGCGGCAGGGAGATGTCCACGGCGACGCGCGCGATGGGCAGGGCGGTGGCGGGTTCCCGGGCGGCGCGGACCGGCTGGGTGCGGCGCTTCGCCGGCGCGGCGGGCCGCGACCGCGCCGCCGTCGGCGTCCGTGGGGTCGAGGGTGCCCGCGTCATAGGGCGTGTGTACCACGCTGCTGCGTCATCGCGGTCACGCGCGGCGGGTCAGAAGCCGAGCACCTGCTTCAGCTCGTCGACGCGGTTGGTCGCCTCCCACGGCAGGTCGATGTCGGTGCGCCCGAAGTGCCCGTAGGCGGCGGTCGGGGCGTAGATGGGCCGCTTGAGGTCCAGGTCGCGCACGATCGCGCCGGGCCGCAGGTCGAACACCTGCCGGATCGCGTCGGCGATCTTGTCCGGGTCTACCTGCTCGGTGCCGAACGTCTCCACGAACAGCCCCACCGGACGCGCCTTGCCGATCGCGTACGCCACCTGCACCTCGATCCGCTCGGCCAGGCCGGCCGCGATCGCGTTCTTGGCGACCCAGCGCATCGCATAGGAGCCGGACCGGTCGACCTTGGAGGGGTCCTTGCCGGAGAAGGCGCCGCCGCCGTGCCGGGCCATGCCGCCGTAGGTGTCCACGATGATCTTCCGCCCGGTCAGCCCCGCGTCACCCATCGGGCCGCCGAGCACGAACCGGCCGGTCGGGTTCACGTACAGGTCGTAGTCGTCGGTGGCGATGTCCAGCCCGTCGATGACCGGTTCGATCACCTTCGAGCGGATGTCCGGGGTGAGCATCGTCTCCAGGTCGATGTTCTCGGCGTGTTGGCTGGAGACGACGACGGCGTCCAGCCGCAGCGCCCGGTCCCCGACGTACTCGATGGTGACCTGGGTCTTGCCGTCCGGACGCAGGTAGCCGATCTCCCCCGATTTGCGCACCTGCGCGAGCCGACGGGACAACCGGTGGGCGACCGCGATCGGCAGCGGCATCAGCTCCGGGGTGTCGGTGCACGCGTAGCCGAACATCAGCCCCTGGTCGCCGGCGCCCTGCCGGTCGATCACGTCGTCGCTCGCGTCGGTCTGCCGGGACTCCCAGGCGTCGTCGACGCCTTGCGCGATGTCCGGGGACTGCGCACCGATGGCCACGTTGACGCCGCAGGAGGCGCCGTCGAAGCCCTTCGCGGACGAGTCGTAGCCGATCGCCAGCACGGTGTCCCGCACGATGGTCGGGATGTCCGCATAGGCCTGGGTGGTGACCTCTCCGGCGACGTGCACCTGGCCGGTGGTGACCATGGTCTCGACGGCGACCCGGCTCTCCGGGTCGGCGGCGAGCAGCGCGTCCAGGATGCCGTCGCTGATGGCGTCGCAGATCTTGTCCGGGTGGCCCTCGGTGACGGACTCGGACGTGAACAACCGTGCGCTCATCAGACTGCTCCCTCTCCGACCGTCGCTGGTGTGGGCCCTGCTGTGGCCGTGCGCGCGGCGCGGCCGGTCGGCCCCATCGAACAATACGGGGGCCGGTGTCAGCCGCGGGCGAGGTGGGTACCGATCAGATCGCAGACTGCCGCGGCCAGCATCGATTTGGGGCCGAGCGGCACCTGAAGCGAGCTGCCGTCGGCACCGAGGATGGTCGCCGCGTTGTCCGGGGTGCCGAAGGCGGCGCCGCCGGACACGTCGTTGACGACCAGCAGGTCGCAGCCCTTGCGCGCCAGCTTGCGCCGCCCGTGGTCAAGTACCGATCCGTCGGCGTCGCCGGTCTCGGCGGCGAACCCGACGAGCAGCGGCCGGTCGGCGTCGCCGCGGCGGGCGACCAGTCCGGCCAGGATGTCCGGGTTCGTGCGCAGTTCCAGCGGCGGCGGTCCGGACCCGCCCTGCTTCTTGATCTTGTGGCCACGGGTGTCGGCGGGGCGGAAATCGGCAACGGCGGCGGCCATCACGACGGCGTCGGCCCGCTCGGCGGCGCGGCGGGTCTCGCCCTCCAGCTCGGCGGCGTCGGTCACCGCGGTGACCGCCACGCCCGGCGGGGTGGGTAGGTCGGTGTTGGCGGCGATGACGGTGACGTCGGCGCCGCGCGCGGCGGCGACCAGCGCGATGGCGTAGCCCTGGCGGCCGGACGAGCGGTTGCCCAGGAAGCGGACCGGGTCGAGCGGTTCGCGGGTGCCGCCGGCGGTGACGACGATCCGGCGGTCAGCCAGGTCGCGCGGCAGCGCGTCGCCGCGGCGCAACAGCAGGTCGGCCAGGTCGGTGATGTGCGCGGCGTCGGGCAGCCGGCCGACGCCGGAGTCGGCGCCGGTGAGCCGCCCGGAGGCGGGGTCGAGGACGACGACGCCGCGGGAGCGCAGAGTGGCGACGTTCGCCCGGGTCGCCGGGTGGGTCCACATCTCGGTGTGCATGGCCGGCGCCATCAACACCGGGGCGCGGGTGACCAACAGCGTGGCGGTGAGCAGGTCGTCGGCGAATCCGCCGGCAGCGCGGGCGAGCAGGTTCGCGGTGGCCGGCGCGACGACCACCAGGTCGGCGTGCTGGCCGGTGGCCACGTGCGCCACGGAGGGGACGTCGGAGAACACGTCGGCGGTGACCGGGTGTCCGGACAGCGCCTCGAACGTGGCGGCGCCGACGAAGTGCAGCGCAGCCTCGGTGGGGACGACGCGGACGTCCGCACCGGTTCCGTCATCGCGGAGCCGCCGGATGATCTCGGTGGTCTTGTAGGCGGCGATGCCGCCGCCGACGCCGAGGACCACCCGGGCGGGTCCGTCGGGGCGGGTCATGCGGCGGGCTCCTGCGGTCCGGGGCGGCGCGTCTGCGTGGCTGCTCAGACGCCTTCGGAGTGCTCGAGCAGGTCGGCGTTGATCTCACGCAGTGCGATGGACAGCGGCTTCTCCCGCGGCAGCGGGTCGACGAGCGGCCCGACGTACTCCAGCAGGCCCTCGGAGAGCTGTGCGTAGTAGTCGTTGATCTGCCGGGCCCGCTTGGCCGCGAAGACCGCCAGCGCGTACTTGGAGCTGGCCTTGGTCAGCAGCTCATCGATCGGCGGGTAGGTGATACCCGCCTCGGCGATCTGGGCCGGGGTCGGTTCGTCGGTCGGCGTTGCGCTGGTCATCGTGGGCGTCGTCTCGATTCTTTCGTGATGCGATCAATGCGGGGCCGGGGCGGAGTCGCCGCCGGGCGCCTGGTCGGCGCGCTGCCGCGGTCGTCTGCAGTGATCAATGCTACCAAGGCTTCGACGGTGCTGCCGACGTCGTTGTTGACGATGGTGTGGTCGAACTCGGGTTCGGCCGCCAGCTCCTCGCGCGCGGCCGCCAGGCGCGCCCGGAGTGCCGGATCGTCCTCGGTGCCCCGGCCGGACAGGCGGCGCGTCAGTTCGGCGACCGACGGTGGCGCGAGGAACACCAGGATCGCCTCGGCGCCCAGCCCCGGTGCGCGACGCACCTGGCGGGCCCCCTGCACCTCGATCTCCAGTAGCACGTCGGTGCCTCGCGCGAGCCGGTCATCCACGGGCCGGCGAGGGGTTCCGTAGCCGTGACCGGCGTAGATGGCGTGTTCGAGCAGCTGCCCGGCAGCCACCAGCCGGTCGAACTCGGCCCGGTCGATGAAGCGGTAGGACGTGCCGTCGACCTCGCCGGGCCGCGGCGTCCGCGTCGTCACCGACACCGAGTACCACAGTCGCGGTAGGGCCTCGCGCAGCCGCGCCAGGACGGTGCTCTTCCCGACGCCGGACGGGCCGGAAACGACGTACAGCCGTCCCCGGCCGTCCACCCGTACGGACGGTGCTGTCTGGGCCACAGCGACGATGTCGCCCGCGGCTCAGTAACCGAACTCGGCCAGCAGGGCCTTGCGCTGACGATCGCCGAGCCCGCGGATGCGCCGGCTCGGCGCGATGTCGAGCTGCTCCATCAGCTGTGCGGCTCGGACCTTGCCGACGCCCGGCAGCGACTCCAGCAGCGCGGAGACCTTGAGCTTCGCCAGGGCCTCGTTGTTCTCGGCGTCGGCGAGCACCTGCTTGATCGAGGTGCCACCCCGCTTCAGCCGCTCCTTCAGTTCCGCTCGTGCACGGCGCGCCGCGGCGGCCTTCTCCAGCGCTGCGGCGCGCTGTTCCGGAGTCAATTGGGGCAGTGCCACTTCGGCCTCTCCTCGTGATGTGTGGTGAATCGACGACGGTGTTGTCGTCCCTTGGCGGTGGGCCATTTCCTGGACCCATGCGAACCTACCGATGCCCTGGGGTGGGGGCAAACACCGCCCCCTTGTCGACCCGGCCACGGCGGCGTGCTTCGTCCGCTAGGTGGCTCGCATCCGCCCGATCAGGCCGGTGTCGTAGCGGCCCGATCGATACTCGGCGTTGCCGAGCAACTCGGCGTGGAACGCCAGGTTCGACTTCGGCCCGGTGATGGTGAACGCGTCGACGGCCGCGGCGGCACGCTGCAGTGCCTGCTCGCGGGTGTCGCCATAGGCGATGAGCTTGGCCATCAGCGAATCGTAGAACGGTGTGACGGTGTTGCCGGTGGTGAACCCGGCGTCGACGCGGATGCCCTCCCCCGCCGGTTCGGTCCACGCGGTGATCGTTCCCGGCCCGGGGAGGAAGCGCTTCGGGTCCTCCGCGTTGATGCGCAGCTCGATGGCGTGTCCGTGTGGCGTGAGCGCGTCCGGATCGAAACCGGGCGGGTCGCCCGCGGCCACCCGCAGCTGCTCGGCGACCAGATCGATGCCCAGCACCATCTCCGTGATGGGGTGTTCGACCTGCAGGCGGGTGTTCATCTCCAGGAAGAAGAACTCCCCGGTGGCCGGGTCCAGCAGGAACTCGACGGTGCCGGCTCCCCGGTAGTCCACGGCCTGCCCGGCGGCGGCGGCCGCGGCGAGCATCCGGCCACGCAGTGCGGCGTCCACCGCCGGTGACGGGGTCTCCTCGGCCACCTTCTGGTTGCGCCGCTGCACCGAGCAGTCACGTTCCCCCAGCGCGGCGACCCTGCCGTCGTTCAGCCCGAGGATCTGCACCTCGACGTGCCGTACGGACGGGAAGTAGCGCTCGATGAACACGCTGGCGTCACCGAACATGCGTCCGGCGAAGGCGGTCACGGTCTCGTACTGCGCGGCGAGTGCGGCCTCGTCTCCGGCGACGGCCATGCCCATACCGCCGCCGCCGGCCGCGGCCTTGATCATCACCGGATAGCCGATCCCGTCGGCCGCGCGGGTCGCCGCATCGACGCTCCCGACCGGATCCTCGGTTCCCGGCGCCACCGGCACACCGGCGGCGGCCATCATGTTGCGGGCGGCGATCTTGTCGCCCATCGCGGTGATCGCCTCGGCGGGTGGCCCGACCCAGATCAGCCCGGCGTCGGTGACGGCGCGCGCGAATTCGGCGTTCTCGGAAAGGAATCCATAGCCGGGATGGATGGCCTCGGCGCCACTGGCACGGGCCGCGTCGAGGATCGCTGCGATGTTCCGGTAGGACTCGGCCGGGTTGGCCGGGCCGATCGCGACGGCCTCATCGGCCTCCGCGACGAACGGCAGGTCCGCGTCGGCCTCGGAATAGACCGCAATGGTGCGGAGCCCCATCTCCCGGGCGGTCCGCAGCACGCGCCGCGCGATCTCTCCTCGGTTGGCGACCAGCAGCGAATCGAACATGCGCGTTCCTTCCCGGATGACGACGTCGGTGTCGTCATCCTGTCAAATCCGCCGGCGCGGTCTAGCCACCGAGTCCGTCGGTGGCGCGGAAGACGGTGCCGGCGCCCCGCAGCTCGATCCCCTTGTCACGCGCGGCGATCCACAGCGACTGGCCCTGCGCCACCTCGACCTCGTCATGGTTCTCGCCGCGGACTGTGATGCTGCCTCCGGTCACCAGCAGCACCTGCGGGCCGGGATGGGTGATCTCGCGCGGGCCCTCGCCGACCTGCAACCGACTCAGCCGGAACTCGGCGGCGGGTGACGGGTAGACGGTCTCCCCCTCGGACGCGGCGTCGCCGCGGAGCACCCGCACGGGTGACGGGGTGAAATCGAGCACGCGCATCAGCTCCGGCACGTCGACGTGTTTGGGCGTGAGTCCGCCGCGCAACACGTTGTCCGAGTTCCCCATGATCTCCACGCCGGTTCCCTGCAGATAGGCGTGCAGGTTCCCGCTGGCGAGGTAGAGCGCCTCGCCCGGCCGCAGGGTGACGCGGTTGAGGAGCAGCGATGCCAGTACGCCGGTGTCCCCGGGATAGAGCTCGGCGAGTTCGAGCGCGGTGCGGTATTCCTTCACATACGGCCCCGACCCGGCCTTGACGGCGGCCACGCAGGCCCCCAGGACGGCGTCGAGCAGGCTGGCCAGCGCGTTCGGCGGCAACGTGATCAACGAGGAGAACAGTGCCCGGGTGCCCTCCGCGTCCTGCTGCTCGGCCAGCAGCGCGATGTAGTGCTCGAGTTGCGGCACCTCCAGCGTCCGCATCAGATCGACGGTGCGTTCCGCCGGCGCGAAACCGCACAGTGCCTCGAAATCGGTGAGGGCGCAGATCATTTCGGGTTTGGGCCACGGATCGGTGTAGTTCCGCGCCGCGTCCGATCGGGGGACACCCGCGGCCTCTTCGGCGTCGAAGCCGGCGCGCGCGAGCTTCGCGGACGGATGCGCCTGCAGCGACAACGGCTCCGCGGCGGCGAGCACCTTGAGCAGGAACGGGAAGCGGCCGCCGAAATGCTCGGCCGGCCCCGAGCCGAGTGTGCCGACCGGGTCGGCGGCCACCTCGTCGGCCAGCGACCGTTCACCGTCCGGGCCGAGCAGCGTCGACGGGTCGTCCGGATGCGCCCCCATCCACATCTCGGCCTGCGGGTGAGCGGACGGGCTGGGAGCGCCGGTGAGCTCCGCGATCGCCGTCCGAGAGCCCCATGCGTAGGGCCGGATTCGGTTGCGCATCAATTCCATGAGCGGTTGTCTCCGTCATTCCTGTCGTCGGTTCGCACGCCATCGACCGTAGTTGCCGCCCGCGCCGGCCGGGCCCCGCCGGATGGGCCGAGGAGTCCGGGCCCTCCCGCGGAGGCATCTGGCCTGCCACGATACTCAGGCCGATCACGATGCCGGTCACCCGGAGCAGCGGCGACGAGCAGGCGGCCGGCCCGGCCGACGGTGCCCGGCGGCGCATCGGGACCGGCGGCCGGCGCCCGTTCCCGGTCGGTGCGACCCTCAGGCGTCGGGTCCGCCATCTGCTTCGTCCAGCAGCAGCACCGGGATGCCGTCGCGCACCGGGAAGACCCGTCCGCATTCGGTGCAGGTGAGCGCGGACGCATCCGGATCGTCGGGGGTGCCCCGGGTGAGCGGCGCATGGTGCTCGGCCGGGCAGGCCAGCACCTCCAGGAGCTGCGCGTCGACGTCGATTGCCATGGTGTCGTTCCTTCCTGACCGCCCGGTGGCGGGTTCCACCGAGTGCGCCCGCGCGAACCGGTCCGGGCCCTGCCGGCATACGCGGGCCGCCGCGGCCCGACCGGTGCGGCGCCCCGAGTCTATGCGCGGATGATGCCCAGGATCTCGTCGCGCAATGACGCCATGGCCTCCTCGTCCGCGGCCTCGACGTTGAGCCGCAGCAGCGGTTCGGTGTTGCTGCTGCGGACGTTGAACCAGTCCCCGTCGGGCAGTGTCACGGTCAGCCCGTCGAGCGTGTCGACGTCGGCACCGTGGTCCTGCGCCCACCGGCGGATGCGGGCGGTGACCTCCGCGGCGTCGGCGACGGTCGAGTTGATCTCACCCGATCCGCAGTAGTGGTGGTAGTCGGCGACCAGGCGGGACAGCGGATCCGGCTGGCCGCCGAGGGCGGCGAGCACGTGCAGTGCGGCGAGCATGCCGGTGTCCGCCCGGAAGAAGTCGGCGAAATAGTAGTGCGCGGAATGCTCGCCGCCGAAAATGGCGCCGGTCGCGGCCATCTCGGCCTTGATGTAGGAGTGGCCGACGCGGGTGCGCACCGCCCTGCCTCCCGCTGCGGTGATCAGCTCGGGCACGGTGCGGGAGGTGATGAGGTTGTACAGGATCGTCGAGCCGGGCACCCGCTGCAGTTCGCGCAGGCCCACCAGCGCGGTGATGGCACTGGGCGAGACCGGCTCACCGCGTTCGTCGATGACGAAGCAGCGGTCCGCATCCCCGTCGAACGCGAGCCCGATGTCGGCGCCCACCCGTCGCACCTCGGCCTGCAGATCGATCAGGTTGGCGGGGTCGAGCGGGTTGGCCTCGTGGTTCGGGAAGGTGCCGTCCAGGTCGAAGTACAACGGGTGCACCGTCAGCGGCAGGTCGGCGAAGACCGCCGGCACCGTCATCCCGGCCATGCCGTTGCCGGCGTCGACGGCGACGGTGAGCGGGCGGATCGCCGTGAGATCGACCAGGCCGCGCAGATGGTCCGCGTAGTCGGCGACCAGGCTGCGGTCGGTCACGCCCCCCGGGGTGACGGGTGCGCCGCGTCGGTCGACGGGGCCGGCGCTCCCGGCCAGCAGGGCGGCCGCGTGGTCGCGGACCGTGCCGAGGCCGGTGCTCAGGCTCACCGGCACCGCCCCGCTGCGGCAGAACTTCATGCCGTTGTACCGGGCGGGGTTGTGCGAGGCGGTGAACATCACGCCCGGGATCCCGAGCGACCCGGACGCGTAGTAGAGCAGGTCCGTCGAGCCCAGGCCCGCGTTGATCACGTCCAGGCCGGTGCTCGTCAGGCCGTCCGCCATCGCCGCCGCCAGCTCCGGCGACGAGGTGCGCATGTCGTGCGCGATCACCACCGTGGACGTCTCGTCGGCGACGAGGGTGCCGAACGCGATGCCGACGGCGCGGACGATCTCCGGTGTGAGCTGCTCGCCGACGACGCCGCGAATGTCGTAGGCCTTGACGATCTGCGCCAGGCCGGCGGCGTCCGGCCCGGGAGCGTCGCCCGGTGCGTCGCCCATGGATTAGCCCTCGGGGAACCGCAGTACCCGGAGGTGTCCGCGCCGGCCGGTGACGACGGCATCGACGGGCTCGGGTATCCGCTCGGCGCGGCCCGCCTCGCGCACGGCGTTGGCGAGCGCCTCCAGGTCGTCCGGGCCGGGCTCGGGCTCGTCGAACCCGTCCTCGGGGCGGACGATCTCCCACCCCTTGGGGGCGGTCAGACCCGCGGCGTGCTCGGCGCACAGATCGTAGGAGTGCGGCTCGGCGGCGGTGGCCAGCGGGCCGACGACCGCGGTGGAGTCCGAATAGGCGAAGGTCAGTGTCGCGACAGCGGCATGCGGGCACCCGGTACGGGAGCATCGGCGAGCTGTGGTCACGGCTGGAGCCTAGCCCCTGGGTGTTCGCCGCGACAGTCGGCACGCCGAGACGAAGGCCCCAGACCCACTTAGAATGGCATCGTCATGGCAAACCAGAACTCGCCGCAGCAGCGCGGACCGCACCGCCGGGATCGGCCCGGTGGCGGCGCCGGACGAGCCCCGGTCGATACGCGGGTGACGGTGCGCGACCGGCATGGGCGCGGGCCCCGGACACCGCTGCTGCCGACGCACGTGCCGGGTTTTCGCACCCGCGCGGAGATGTTCGACCAGGCGATCCTGGACGCGGTCGCCGACCTGGACGATCGCTGGCCGGGCCAGCTCGCGGCGATCGAGTTCGCGGTCGACGAGGTGCCGCCGTTGCCCAGCGGGCCGGTGCTGCCCTCCAGCGACGTCGTCGTCGACGAGGGGGTGCCGCTGTGCCGGTTCCTGCCGCCGGGCATCGATGCGCGGGGCCGGGCGACGAAGGCCCGGATCGTGGTGTATCGCCGGCCGGTCGAGCTGCGCGCGGCGAACGCCGCCGATCTGGCCGACCTGGTCATCGAGCTGCTCGCCGAGCAGCTGCATGCCGTGCTGGGGGACGGCGCGGGCTGATCAGCCCGCCATGCGCTTGAGCCGCCGGCGCTCGCGCTCGGACAGCCCGCCCCAGATGCCGAATCTCTCGTCGTGTTCGAGCGCATAGGACAGACACTCCGCGCGCACCGGGCAGGATTCGCAGATCTTCTTCGCCTCGCGGGTCGATCCTCCCTTTTCCGGGAAGAACGCCTCGGGATCGGTCTGCGCGCACAGTGCCCGTTCTTGCCAATTGGTGTCCTGCGCGCGGTACGTCCCGAGAATCGCGGCCGCAATCTCCCGCATACGGGGATCGTCCGGACCGGTCGTCATCGGCCATTCCTTTCCGTGCGACACGTTCAAGCAACTCCACTGACTCTGTGCGAACCGGGAGGCGCCGTCACCCAGCGCAACAACTCCGCTACGTACCGCCGACAACCGGTTCCATAAATGACACTGATGTGATTACACAGGTGTTTCCTACCCGCCGTCAACCCCGGGTGGTGTGGTATGGGGGCCCACAGGGCATTTCTGGCGAACATTCGGCCGCTCGAGCGGCGCCCGGACCCCGATCGCCGGGCCCGACCGGGCAGACTGGAGCACTGTGGCTCAGCCGAACAGGGGGCGCTGGACGTTCCCGGCCGTATGCGTGGTGACCGCGATCGGTGCCGTCCTCGCCCAGCAGGGCGCCTCGCCGGTCCGGCTGTGGGTGTTCGTCACGGTCATCGGCGGCTGGGTGATCACGCTGTGCCTGCACGAGTTCGCACATGCCGTGGTCGCCCTGCTCGGCGGCGACACATCCGTGCGGGCCCGCGGCTACCTCTCGCTGAACCCGCTGCGCTACACCGATGTGACGACGAGCTTCGTCATGCCGGTGCTGCTGCTGGCGATCGGGGGTATCCCGCTGCCCGGCGGGGCGGTGATGGTGCAACCCGGTCTGCTCCGGCGGCGCTGGTGGTCCTCGTTGGTCTCCGCCGCCGGTCCGGTCACGAACCTCGTCCTCGGTATCGTGCTCGCGCTGATCGCGGCGCCGATCGATTCGCTGCTCGGAGCGGCGTTGTCGTTCCTGGCACTGCTGCAGTTCGTGACGGCGATCCTGAACATCCTGCCGATCCCCGGCTTCGACGGGTACGGGATCCTTGCGCCCTACGTGCCGCCGCGAATGACGGCGCGCCTCGCGCCCTACCGGCCCTGGCTGCCGCTGGTGGCGTTCGCGCTGATCTGGTTCATCCCGGGCGTGATGGGGATCCTGTTCGATGCCGGCTACGCGCTATTGGACGCGGCCGGCGGGAATTCGTTCGGTGCCTCGGTCGGGGCGCTGGCATTCCAGTTCTGGCGGTGACGTCGGCGGATCCGCACGGGTCCGGCCGCCCCGTCACCGCCCCGCTCCCGGGTCTGGAAGGATGGCCAGTTGTGAAGATCTGCGTCCTCGCCGGCGGCATCGGCGGCGCGCGATTCCTGCTCGGCGTCAAGGCGTACCTCGGGTGGGACGCCTACGGGCCCCGCCCGGCCGACGCGACCGACGAGGTGTGCGCCGTGGTCAACACGGCCGACGACATCCGCCTGCACAACCTGCACATCAGCCCCGACCTGGACTCGTGCCTGTACACGATCTCCGGGGCGGCCGATGCCGGGCGCGGCTGGGGACGTGCCGACGAGACCTGGGCCGTGTCCCGCGAGCTGGCCGACTACGGGGCGGAGGCGCCGTGGTTCTCGTTGGGCGACAAGGACATCGCCACGCACCTGGTCCGCACCAGGATGCTGGACGCGGGGTATCCGCTGTCCGCCGTGACCGAGGCGCTGGCCGTGCGATGGCAACCGGGCGTGCGACTGCTGCCCATGACCGACGACCGGGTGGAGACGCACATCGTCGTCGCGGACCCGGAGGCGGCCGCGGCCGGCCCCGACGGCACGCCCCCGCTGGTGGCCATCCACTTCCAGGAGTGGTGGATCCGCCATCGTGCGGCGCTGCCCGCACTAGCCATCACCCCGATCGGAGCGGAGACGGCCCGGCCGGCGCCCGGCGTCGTCGAGGCGATCGCGGACGCCGACGTCGTGCTCGTCGCCCCGTCCAACCCGGTGGTGTCGATCGGGACCATCCTGGCCGTCCCGGGCATCCGCGAGGCGCTGGCCGCCACCGCCGCGCCGGTGGTCGGTGTCTCCCCGATCATCGACGGTGCCCCCGTGCGCGGGCACGCGGACGCGTGTCTGGCGGCGATCGACGTCGAATGCTCCGCCCGCGGCGTGGCCGCGCACTACGGGGCGCGATCGGCCGGCGGCCTGCTCGACGCGTTCCTGGTCTCGACCGGTGACGCCGCCCGGGTGTCGGGGATGACGATCGGCACCGCACCGCTGCTGATGACCGACCCGGATGCCACGTCGGACATGGTCGCGGCCGCACTCGGGCTCGTCGATGTCGGTCGCTGACCGCGCCGCCGGGGCGGGAGTCGCGGGGACGCCCGCCCCGGCGGGGCTGCGCATCCTGCCCGTGGCCGGTCTGCCGGAGATCCGGCCGGGCGACGACCTGGTGGCGCTGATCGCCGGCGCCGTCGAGGACGTGCTCGTCGACGGCGACGTGCTGGTGGTGACGTCCAAGGTGGTGTCGAAGGCCGAGGGCCGGCTGGTCACGGCGCCGACCGATCCGCACGCGCGGGACGCGTTCCGGCGTGCCCTGGTCGATCGCGAGACGGTCCGGCTGGTGGCGCAGATCGGCCGCACCAAGATCGTGGAGAACCATCTCGGCATCGTCGCGGCGGCCGCCGGGATCGACGGATCCAACGTGCGCCGGGGCGAGATCGCGCTGCTGCCGGTCGATCCGGATGCGTCGGCGGCGGCCATGGTGAGGGCGTTCGCCGCGCGGGGCCGACGGGTCGGCGTCGTGATCACCGACACCCAGGGTCGCGCCTGGCGGCACGGGGTCACGGATATGGCGATCGGGGCGGCCGGTCTGCCGGTGCTGGACGACCATCGCGGAGGGGTGGACCGGTTCGGCAACGAGTTGGTCGTCACCCAGGTCGCGATCGCCGACGAGGTCGCCGCCGCCGGCGATCTGGTCAAGGGCAAGCTCTCCGACACCCCCGTCGCGATCGTGCGCGGACTGGACGCTCCCGGTGATGCCCCGGGCGGCACATCGGGCGGCACGCCGAGTGACGCTCCCGGCGACGCAGCCGGGCGGCCGCGCTCGAGCGGCGCCGCGTCGCTGATCCGGCCTGCGGGGACCGACCTGTTCCGGCTGGGCACCGATCTGGCGATCGCTCTCGGCCGCCGCGACGCGCTGGGAGCACCGCCGCCCGGTCACGAGCTCGTGCACGAGGACGCACGCGCGACCCTGGAGGCCTGGCAGGCGCCCGATGCCGCGCAACAGGCGATGCGACAGGCTTTCCTGACCCTGCTGGCCGCGCGTCCGGACGCGACGAGCCGGTCCTGCGTGCCCGGACACCTGACCGCGTCGACGGTGCTGCTGTCCGACGACCTCCGTCATACCCTGTTGACCCTGCATCCCCGGGTCGGGCTGTGGGTGCAGCTCGGCGGGCACTGCGAGGGCGACGACGGCACCCTGCACGGCGCCGCGGTGCGCGAGGCCCTGGAGGAGTCCGGCCTGGACGAGGTCGCGCTCGATCCCACCCCGGTGGCGCTGGACATCCACGGCATCACCTGCTCGCTGGGCGTGGCGACGCGTCATTTCGACGTGCGCTTCGTCGGAGTCGCCGCGCCGGATGCGCGACCGATCCGCTCCAGCGAATCCGTGGACCTGCGCTGGTGGCCGGTCGATGCGCTGCCGGACGGCGCCGAGCGGGACGGCCTCGGCGCGGCCGTCCGATGGGCGGTGCAGCGCGCCGCCGCCGCGTGGTGAGACCGGCCGTCGCCGCCGGACCGCGGGCGAGCGACCGGGGCGGTCAGATATCGGCGGAGAAGCGCACCCCGCCGTCCGGGATCCGCACCCGCGGCCAGACCCGGATCCCGTCGGCGAGTTCGCACCGCGCTCCGATGACCGCCCCGTCGCCGATGACGGCGTCCCGCACGATCGATCCCGCGCCGATCGTCGCGCCGGCGCCGATCACGGAGCGGATGATCTGGGCACCGTCGCCGATGACCGCCCCGTCGAACACGACCGATCCGTCCACCAGCGCCCGGGCGGCCACGCGCGCGCCGGTGCCGATCGTCGACCCG
This sequence comes from uncultured Actinomycetes bacterium, assembly GCA_964539345.1. GTDB lineage: Bacteria > Actinomycetota > Actinomycetes > Mycobacteriales > Nakamurellaceae > Nakamurella. The sequence continues at coordinate 17,783 of CAZIIX010000012.1, forward strand.
CCGGCGACCACCGCCTGATCGTGCACCGTGCTGCCCGGCAGCGTCAGCGCGATCCCGGCCGGTCCGGGCAGCGCGTCGGTCGGCGCCAACCCCTGCACCAGGTCCGCAGAGCCGCGCACGAACGCCGCCGGGGTGCCCAGGTCCAGCCAGTACGACGCGTCGACGAACCCGAACACCCGCGCGCCGGCGGCCAGCAGCCCGGGGAACGTCTCCCGCTCGACCGACACCGGCCGGCCCTGCGGAATCGCCTCCAACACCGTCCGCTCGAAGACGTAGCAGCCGGCGTTGATCTGATCGGTCGGCGGATCATCGGACTTCTCCACGAACGCGAGCACCCGGCCGGTCTCGTCCGTGGGCACCGACCCGAAGCGCCGCGGATCGGGCACCCGCACCAGATGCAGCGTGACGTCCGCCTCCCGCTCGCGGTGCAGCCGCAGCACGGCGGGCAGGTCCACACCGGACAGGATGTCGCCGTTGAAGATCATCGCAGTGGACCCGCGCAGCCGCGAGGCGACGTTCCGGATCGCGCCGCCGGTGCCCAGTGGGGTCTCCTCGATGACGTAGTCGATCTGCACGCCGAACGCCGAGCCGTCACCGAAATAGTCGCTGAACGTCTCGGCACGGTAGGAGGTGCCCAGCACGACGTGCCGCAGCCCGGCGGCGCGGATCCGGGACAACAGATGGGTCAGGAACGGCACGCCGGCCGTGGGCAACATCGGCTTGGCGGCCGACAGGGTGAGCGGGCGCAGCCGCGTCCCCTGACCCCCGACGAGGATCACCGCGTCGACGTCGTCGGCATCGAGCGGACCGGAGAGTGTTGACGACACGGCATTCCTCGCTTTCCCACCGTCGGCGACCGCAGCGGCCGACAGCGGCCGGGGCGGCGGTGCTGCGGTCCATCCTCACAAATGCGCCCGTCGCGGCCGAAACCGGCGGGTCGCGAATACCGGTCCGTAGGCTGTCGGAAGGTAATCTGTGCACTCGACGGACGGTCGCGCAACCGCGGACCCCGCTGGAACGTCTAGTACCGGAGTGCCCGGGCGTCACGGCGTGACGCCGTCTCGGGCGCCCACGAGCGCCCGGTCCCCGGTACAAGGAAGTTGATGTGAGCGATCGCAGGAGATACTCGGACGACGGTGGTCCGCGTGATTCCCGCCGCGGCCCGCGCCGCTACGGGCCGAGTGCTTCCGGCGGATCCTCGTCCGGCGGATCCTCGTCACCGCCTCCGCGCCACGGTGCCGGATCACGTCGGCCCGGGCCGTGGTCCGAGGTGGGCGGTCGGTCCTGGTCGGACCCGGACGCGCCGACCCAGTCCTTCGCGGCGCCGCCGCGGCAGCAGGGGCCGACGTACCGCCAGCCCGGACACGACCGGCGCTATCCGCCCCCTCCCCCACCACCGCGCGGGCGGCACCATGCCGCGCCGGGCGACGAGCCCGGTCCGCGGCGACGCTCCGGCGGCGTGGCCTTCGGCCGCGTCGTCGCCGCACTGCTCGCCGCTGCGCTCGTCGTCATCACCGGCGCGGCCTGGGCGGTGACCAGCGGCGGCACCGAGACCACCAGCGACGCGAGCAACAAGGCGGGCGATGTCGGGGTGGTGACCGAGACCACCGACGCGCACGGCAACGTGGTGAAGGTGCCGATCAAGGGCACCAACATCCTCATCGTCGGATCCGACGCCCGCACCGACGCGAACGGGCACGTGCTCTCGAAGGACGAGCTGTCGATGCTCAACGCCACCCTGGACAGCTACGGCGGCGTCAACACCGACACGATCATGATCCTGCACATCCCGGACGGTGGCGGCAAGGCCACCGCCGTGTCCATCCCACGGGACACCTGGATGGGTCCGGACGTCGTCGGCGCGCCCGGCGTGGTCGGGCCGTACTCGGACGGCACCGAGGGCCCGTACAAGCCGAACAAGATCAACTCGTTCTACAGCTCCGCGAAGGAGTACGAGACCGAATACCTGGTCAGCCAGGGCGTCACCGACCGGGCAGAGCGCGAGCGCAAGTCGAACGAGGCCGGCCGCACCATGCTGATCAAGGTGCTGCAGCAGTTCACCGGCGTGAAGATCAACCACTACGCCGAGGTCAACCTGATCGGCTTCTATCTGCTGTCCGAGGCCGTCGGCGGCGTACCGGTCTGCCTGGTCAAGGCGACGAAGGATCCGCGGTCGGGCGCCGACTTCCCGGCCGGCCACTTCGACGTGGAGGGCAGCCAGGCGCTGGCATTCGTGCGGCAACGTCATGGACTCCCGCACAGCGATTTCGACCGCATCCGCCGCCAGCAGGCCTTCCTGGCCGGTGCGGCCAACAAGATCCTGTCGCTGGGCACGCTGACCAGCCCGAACAAGCTCTCGAAGCTCCTCGACGCGGCCGACCGCAGCCTGGTGCTGGACAAGGGGTTCGACCTGCTCTCGTTCGCCCAGCAGATGGTCGGGCTGAGCAGCGGCGAGATCAACTTCGTCACCCTCCCCACCACCGGCGCCGAGCCGGGGGTGGGCACCGATGCGTTGGCCACCGATCCGGCGCAGGTCCGCGCGTTCTTCGCGAATCTCACGGCGCACAGCACATCCGGCGCCTCCACCACGACCAAGCCGCCCCGGACGACGGTCGACCCGTCCTCCGTGACCGTCGACGTGCAGAACGGCACGGAGACGGCCGGCATGGCCGCCTCGGTCGGCAAGAAGGTGGCGGCCGCCGGATTCGAACGCGGGCAGCTCACGGACTACCCGGGCACCACGCCGGACAACCAGCAGCAGCACACCACGGTGCACTACCCGGCCGGGGCCGAGGCCGCCGCCCAGCAGGTGCTGAAGGTCATCAAGGTGGGCTCGGTGGTCGCCGATGACGAGGTGCCGGCCGGGCACATCGTCGTCGTGGTGGGCACCGACATGCCGCGGCCCGGTGAGGCATCCGAGGCCGCCGACAGCTCGACGGCCGGCGCCGCGGGCGACGACGCGGCGGGCGGCGACGAGACGTCCGTGGCCGTGACGACCAAGGCCAAACCGAAGGCGACGGCCGGCGCATCCGGCTCGCTGCCCGACGATGCGATCAACGCCGCCGACCCCGGGTGCGTGTACTAGCGGTGACGTCCCCTTCGAGCCGCGCGGCCCAGGGGCGCTCGCCCGATGCCGCGGCGG
>CAZIIX010000013.1:0-20923 GCA_964539345.1 uncultured Actinomycetes bacterium
TGAAGTTGGCGGAGCCGATGACGATCGGTCCCGAGGCCGCCTCGCTGCCGCTGCCCGTCCCGCTCTCGCCGGCCCCGGTGCTCTCGCCGGCGGCCCCGCCGGTCGCACCGGTGTCGGTGCCGCCCTGGTCGCCGGTCGCCCCCTCCGAGGCGCCACCGGACGGGGCCGTCGGGGATCCGGGCGTGGTGTCGCCGGCGCCGGCCGATGGCGGCGTGTCCGACGCGGTATCCAAGGGATTCGAACTGCTTCCGCACGCGCTGACGACCAGGCCGGTCGCCAACAGGGCCGCCACGGCGGCGCCGCGTAGTGATTTCATGCTTGTTCTCCCTGATATGTGGTGATGTCACAGGCGTGGTGAGGGGTGAGCCTCCCTGCGTGGGGACGGGTCAGGCGGCAGGCATCACCACCTCGGTCGGCGGCGGGGTCGCCCGTCGACGGCGCTTGCGTCCGGTCAGACCCGGCGACGTCACGAGATACCCCGCCATAGCCAATACCCGATCTCCGACAATCGCTAACAAGGCGACCAACAGGCCCCCGGCCGCCATCTTCGGGTAGTCGTGCTGGGCGAGCCCATCGATGACGTACCGGCCGAGCCCGCCGAGGCTCACGAACGCCGCGATCGTCGCCGTCGCCACCGCCTGCAGGTAGCCGGAGCGCAACCCGGAGAACACCAGCGGCACCGCATTGGGCAGCTCGACCCGGAGCAGCACCTGATAGCCGCGCATCCCCATGCCCTGCGCCGCGTCGCGGGTCGCCGGATCGACGGCGGCGACGCCCGCATAGGTGGCGGTCAGGATCGGCGGCACGGCGAGCAGCACCAGGACCGCGATGGACGCCGTCTGCAGCGCGATCGTGATGGGCAGGTGGTCCAACGACCACAGCGCGAGGATCACCAGCAGGCCCAGGGACGGCAGGGCGCGCAGCGCATTGGCGGTGCCGGCCACGGCCGCCGTCCCCTTCCCGGTGTGGCCGATCACCGCGCCGATCGGCAGCGCGATCAGCACGGCGACCGCGACCGCGATCGCCGTGTACTCCAGATGTTCGGCCAACCGGGCGCCGATCCCGTCGGCGCCCTGCCAGTGGGCGGCATCGGTCAGCCAGGTCCAGATATCGCCGATCATGCCGCCACCGCCCGCCGCCACGGCGTGGTGAGCCTGATGGTGGTCAGGATCAGCGCGTCGAAGACCACCGCGATCGCCACGCACAGCACGATGCCGGCGAGGATCGGGGTGTAGAAGTCGAGCTGCTGGCCCTTGGTGAAGAGCTGACCCAACTGCGGGACGCCGATCAGCGCGGCCACCGCGACCAGCGACACGTTGGACATCGCCGCGACGCGAAGCCCGGCCCCGATCACCGGTATCGCGATCGGGAGTTCGACGGTGAGCATGCGTCGCAGCGGCCGATACCCCATGGCGACGGCCGCCTGCCGGACGTCATCGGGCACCGACGCGAGCGCGTCCGCCACGCTGCGCACCATCAGCGCGACGGTGTACAGCGACAGCGCCACGACGACGTTGAACGGATCGAGGATGCTGGTGCCCAGGATGCCCGGGAGCAGCACGAAGATCGCGATGGACGGGATCGTGTAGAGCAGCCCGGCGATGGTGACCATCGGCGGGTAGGTCCAGCGATACCGGTTGGCCAGGGCGCCGAGCGGGATGGACAGCGCCAATCCGATGAGCGTCGGCAGTCCGGCGAGCGTGATGTGCTCGACCGTCCAGGACGTGATCTGGGAGGCGTTGCGCGAGAGCCAGTCCCAGTTCACGGGAGCTCCTCGCCCAGCGCCCGGACGGTGGCGCTGTCCGCGTAGCCCACGACCGGGCCGTCGGTGCGCGGCGATGCCGCGGCCGACCGCGCCCGCTCGATGGCGTCGAGGACCTCGCGCGCCGTCACGGTGCCCACCAGACGACCGTCGCCGTCGACGGCGACCGCGTTCCCGGACGGCGAGGACAGTGCCGCGTCGAGCGCCGACCGGAGCGAACCGCCGGGATGGATGAGCGTTCCGCCCAGCCGGACATCGGTGGTCGTCAGCGGCTGGCCCGTGCCCACGCTGCTGCAGTCCAGCCAGCCCTGCGGCCGGTGCTCCGCGTCGATGAGCAGCGCCCACCGGGTGCCCGGAGCCAGTCCGAGGCCGGTGACGTCCGCCGCGCCGTCGCCGAGCACCGCCTGCACCGCGGCGAAGTCGACCGACGGCACCTCCGTCGTCGGGAGCGGGCCCGCGTCGGCGAAGGACAGCGCCCGATACCCGCGATCGTGGCCGATGAACCCGGCGACGAAGTCGTCGGCCGGGGCGGCCAGCAGCGTCGCCGGTTCGGCGGCCTGCGCGACCCGCCCGCCGGGGGCGAAGACGACGACCAGATCGCCGAGCCGCAGCGCCTCGTCGATGTCGTGCGTGACGAACACGACCGTCTTGCCGAGTTCGTCCTGCAGCCGCAGCATCTCGTCCTGCAGCTGTGCGCGGACGACCGGGTCGACCGCGGAGAACGGCTCGTCCATCAGCAGGATCGGCGGGTCGGCGGCCAGCGCCCGCGCGACCCCGACGCGCTGCTGCTGCCCGCCGGAGAGCTGCGAGGGGTATCGGTCGCCGACCGACGGGTCCAGGCCGACCCGGGCGAGGAGCGCCGCCGCGGCCTTCCGGGCGTCGGCGCGGGACGTGCCGGTGAGGACGGGGACCGTGGCGACGTTGTCCAGGACCGTGCGGTGCGGGAACAGGCCGACGTTCTGGATGACGTACCCGATGCCGCGCCGCAGTCGCGCCGCGTCGATGGAGTGGACGTCGACGTCGTCGATCGCGATCGTTCCCTCGGTCGGCTCGACCATGCGGTTGATCATGCGCAGGCAGGTGGTCTTCCCGCATCCGGACGGGCCGACGAACACGGTGAGCCGGCCGGTGGGGATCTGGAGGTTGACGCCGCTGACCGCCTGCGTGCCACCCCGGTAGGTCTTGCCGATCGATCTGAAGGTGATCATCGTCTCTCCGCACGTCGCAGTCGGCGTGGTCCTCGGTCCGCCGACGACCATACGCCCTCCGGGGGACAGCGACCCGACACCGGACCCTCGCGGTCGGACACCGGTCCTGGCCTGCGGTGCGGCCGGAATAATCCCCCGGGCGTGCAACGTTGGCGATAGTGGGAGGTACCGCAGCGTGCAGCAAACACTACAACGTTCGCGTCCGCAGCGACCGGATGGCGAGACGGTGCAGCGGCGTTCCACGGCACGCCGGGGGGCGGGCCGGCACGCGGTAGCCTGGGGCGACACGCCCGGTTCCGCGCGGGTGCCGGGACGCGCACAGGTGAAGGGGACGTCGGTGTCGGCAACGTCAGCAGCAGCATCAACGGCGGCTCAGGCGGAGCTCAGTGAGCGGTTCGTCGAGGAGGCCATGCCGTTCCTCGATCAGCTCTACGCGGCCGCGATGCGCATGACGCGGAACCCCGCCGACGCCGAGGACCTGGTGCAGGAGACCTACCTGAAGGCCTATGGGGCGTTCGCCCGGTTCAAGCAGGGCACCAACCTGCGCGCCTGGCTCTACCGCATCCTGACCAACACCTACATCAACGGCTACCGCAAGCGGCAGCGGCGCCCGGCCGAGCACCCGACCGACGAGATCACCGACTGGCAGCTCACCGAGGCCGAGTCGCACACCTCCTCCGGGCTGCGCTCGGCGGAGATGGAGGCGCTGGACCGGCTGCCGGACAGCGACGTGAAGAACGCGCTGCAGGAACTTCCGGAGGACTTCCGGCTGGCCGTGTACCTGGCGGATGTCGAGGGGTTCGCCTACAAGGAGATCGCGGAGATCATGGACACGCCCGTCGGCACGGTCATGTCGCGTCTGCACCGGGGGCGGTCGCAGCTGCGGGAGAAGTTGGCGCGGTACGCCGCCGAGCAGGGGCTCCTGCGGGGCGCCGGAGCCGGCCGGCCGGATGGGAAGGCGTGACGATGTCGTGCGCGGATGATCCGAACGCCTGTGACGACGTGCTCCACGACGTGTGGATGTTCCTGGACAACGAGCTCGATCCGGAGCGGCGCGCGCGGGTGCAGCGGCACCTCGACGATTGTTCGCCGTGCCTGGAGGAGGCCGGGATCGATTCCAAGCTCAAGGCGCTGCTGGCGCGCAAGTGCGGCGGTGACCACGCGCCGGAGCAGCTGCGGACCCGCATCGCGGCGAGCCTGGTCCAGCAGCGCATCGACGTCGTCGACGACCAGGGGCGGCGTACTCGGGTGGTGCGTCGTGCGATGACGGTGCAGTGGGGTTCGGACGAGGACGGCTCCGCCCAGGTATGACGGGTCCCCGGGGTGGGGCCCCGTCATCGCCCTGCGGGTGGTCCCGGCCCTAGGAGTTGGGACGCTTGCCGTGGTTGGCGGCGGACTTCTTGCGGGCCTTCTTCTTGCGGGCGCGCTTACCCATGGTTTCCTCCAGGATCTGTCGTCTCATCACTGATGGCCGCGCCGCGCCATCGCGACCGACCGTCACCCATCGTGCCATGCCGCGACCGATGGTCGCGCCACCGGAAACGGGCGCCGCGTCATCCCGGCGCGCGGCGCGTGGTTGGATTAGTTTTGCTGGAAGCGGCGCCCCGTCCCGGATCCCTGGTGCTGCCCGCGATTCCCGATCGAAAGGAATGCCCGATGGCGGAAGAAGTCCGCGCCGAGATGGTCGCCAACGTGTGGAAGGTCCTCGTCTCCGAGGGGGACTCGGTCTCCGACGGCGACACGCTGGTGATCCTCGAATCGATGAAGATGGAGATCCCCGTCATCGCCGAGGTCGACGGCACGGTGTCCAAGGTCGGCGTCACCGAGGGAGCGGTCGTCCAGGAGGGCGACCTCATCGCCGAGATCTCCTAGCCGCCGGTCGGCGCGCCGGACGAGAGCGGGCCCCGTCCATCGGACGGGGCCCGCGGCGTCTCGTGGCGCAGCGTCGGCGTCAGGAGGCGACCGAGCTGTTCCGGGCCCGCTGGCGGGCGCGACGGCGCTTGAGCGACCGCCGCTCGTCCTCGCTCAGACCGCCCCAGACCCCGGCGTCCTGGCCGGTGGCCAGCGCCCACTCCAAGCACTGCTGACGCACGGGGCACCGCTCGCACACCGCCTTGGCCTCGGCGATCTGCAGGAGTGCCGGCCCGGAGTTCCCCACGGGGAAGAACAGCTCGGGGTCTTCATCACGGCACAGAGCGCGGTGGCGCCAATCCATCGGGAATGCTCCTCGTACGAATAGAACGGGTCGTCGGGTGGACGACCGTGACAGCGGTCAAGGCCAAGCGGCGGCCCGGTGAGGTCGCCACCCGGTAGATATTTTCATGTGTCACGGAATTGTCAAGACTTGGACACGGGATCGTTACCTGAGTCACTGTCTCGCCCAGTTCCGCAAAACACTTCCATCATGCCTGATGGGATCGATTCAGAAAACAGTCAAGAGCGTGACATAGTTCATCTTGATATTTTCATTCGGACGTGCGCCGGGCGCCGTCCGGTGCTAGATCAGGACGCGCAGCGCACTCGGGATGGCGCGGAAGGCCACCTCGGTCCGCTCGCCCAGATAGTCGCCGTCGGCCTGGAACGCCACCGGGGCGTCCGAGCGCACGACGAACTCGCTGCAGTCGTCCTGCCGTACCACGGTCCTCGACCGGGGCCCGCCCGATCCGGAGACCATCTGCCGCAGGATCCGCAGCACCGTCACCACCCGCAGGCTGCGCAGCGCCAGCAGTCCCAGGCCGCGGTCCGCGGGCAGCCCGGGGTTGGTGCGCACCGGCCGGCGGCCGGCGTAGGTCCACGGGTCGACGTTGGAGACCAGCGCCAGGTGCACCTCGTCGATCGTCCGATCGCCCAGCAGCACGGTCAGCCGGGGGTGGCGGCGGTCCCCGGCGAAGAAGATGCGGATCGCCCGGCGGATGTGCAACGAGTTCGAGATCGGGCGCCCCTTGTCCCGGTGCCGCTCGACGGCCCGCACCACCTCGGCGTCCAGCCCCAGCCCGGCGTTGAACGTGAAATACCGGTCGCCCGCCTGGCCGACCGAGACGATGCGGGTGCGTCCGCGGCCGAGTGATTCCAGGATCTGCTCGGTGGCCATGGTGGGGTCGGGGTCGACGCCCACCGCGCGCGCGAACACGTTGGTCGAGCCGCCCGGGACGACGCCCAGCAGCGGCAACGAGGGCTTGACCCCGCGCACGAGCAGGCCGTTCACGGTCTCGTTGACCGTGCCGTCGCCGCCGTGCACGACCACCAGCCGGGTGCCGTCGTCCAGCGCGGCGGAGGCCAGCTCGGTGGCGTGGCCGCGGTGCGTGGTCTGCACCACCCGCAGGTCCATCGACCCGGCGAGTGCATGGGTCAACAGGTCCCGCCGCCGCTCGGTCGTGGCGGTGGCGTGCGGATTGACGATCAACAGGGCGCGCATCGGATCATGAGCCTACGACCGATACCCTGCCTATGTGACGACACCCCCTGGTGACGGACCGGTCAGCATCCCGCCGCCGAACACGGTCCGTGTCGCCGCCGCGCTGGTGGCGCTGCAGGGGATCGGGTTGCTGGTGTTGGCCGGTCTGAACGGCGCGTCCGGGGCGCGACACGGGGCCCGGACGGAGCAGCTGGTGGCGCAGGTCGCCTACTTCGTCATACTCGGCGCGGCGCTGCTGCTGGTCGCGTCCGGGCTGCTGCGCGGGCGACGGTGGTCGCGGACGCCGGCCATCGTGGTGCAGGTCGTGGTGATCGCCATCGGCATGTGGATGGCGTTCCCCTCCGGGCAGCTGCGGTGGGGCCTGGTGGTCATCGTGGTGGGCGCCGCGTGCCTGGCGCTGCTGGTCACCCCGGCCGCCAACCACTGGATCAGGCAGTTCCCGCGGCCGTTCGGGCTAGATCGGGACCGCTGAGCCGGTAGGTCGACCATCCCGCCATCGGCGCCGCGCCGAGCGAGCGGTAGAACGCGATCGACGGGGCGTTCCAGTCCAGCACCGACCACTCCACGCGCGCGTAGCCGCGGCGGACGGCCAGCGCGGCGAGCGTGGTCAGCATGCCTCGGCCCAGGCCGCTGCCGCGGCTGTCCGGTGTGACGTAGACGTCCTCCAGGTAGATCCCATGCACGCCCTCCCAGGTGGAGAAGTTCAGGAAGTACAGCGCGTAGCCCACCTGGGACGCGTCCGGTCCGGCGGCGGCGCACGCGGCCAGTCCGTACAGCGCCGGGTCCGGTCCGAACAGCGCCGCGTGCAGCTGCGCGGCGGTGAGATGGCACTCGTCGGGCAGCCTCTCGTAGGCCGCCAGCTCGTAGACGAGCTGCACGGTGCGGGGCACGTCGGCGGGTGTCAGCGGGCGGATGCGGGGATCCGAGGTCGGCGGCGCGGCATCGGCCCGCAGCGGGGCGTGGGCATCGGGGCCGGGGGTCGGCAGGGTCATCGTCATACCTCCAGGGGCGGCGGAACCCGGCAAGCGTAACGACTGGACGCGATGTGCATTGTTCTAGTAACATGCAAACTATGTTGTTGCGGGTGGACATGACCAGCGTGATCGGGCTGGCCGACCAGATCGCCGCGCAGATCCGCGGGGCACTGGTGTCCGGCCGGCTGCGGCCCGGCGACCGGCTCCCGGCCGCGCGGGACGTCGCCGCCGGGCTGGACGTGAACATGCACACCGTGCTGCGGGCGTACGCCACGGTGCGCGACGAGGGGCTGATCGAGCTGCGGCGGGGGAGGGGCGCGGTGGTGCGCGGTGACGTCGACCCGGCGGCGCTGGCGCTCCAGGACCGGATCGCCGATCTGGCCCGTGCGGCGTTGTCGATCGGATGGAGCGCCGCCGACACCGCCGATGCCGTGGCCCGCGCCATGCACACGATGACGCAGGGGCGGGCGATGGCGCCGGGACGACCGGGACCCGCGCCGACCGAGGGGAAGGATCGATGACGATGGTGCTACGCAGACTCGCGGCCACCGCACTGCCGGTGGTGGCGCCGGTCGCGGAGATCGCGGCCTACCTGGCCGTGCGCTCCAGGCTGCCCGACCCGCTGCCGGTGCATTGGGACCTGCACGGCGAGGTGAACAACACCGCGGGGACCACCGCGTTCATCACCGTGACGATGATCGTCTCCGCCGCCCTGGCCGTCGTGGCGGGCCTGGCGATCTGGTTCGCGCACTCGCCGCTGGCCGGCCGGATGCTCAGCGCGCTGCTGACGTTCGGCGCCTGGGTGTGCGGCGGTATCGCGGTCTCCACCGTGCTGCTGTCCGACGGGGCGGGCCAAGCGGCGGACGTGGCGATGCCGTGGTTCGTCGTCGTGGGCGCCATCGTGGTCCCCGCGGCGGCGGCCATCGCGGTGGGGGCGCTGCTGCCCGGCGGGTGGCAGCATCCGGCCGCCCCGCATCCGACGCCGGAGAGCCCGCTGACGTTCGCGCCCGGCGAGTCGGTCGTCTGGCTCGACCACGTCCATTCGTCGATGCTGCGCTGGGTCGGGGTGCTCGCGGCGCTGATTGGCGTGGTGATGCTCTACGTGGCGCCGTCCGTGGCGATCCCGCTGCTCATCGGCGCCGTCGTCCTGGTGCCGGTCTCGGACCTGGCGGTGCGCATCGACCGGCGTGGCGTGCACACGCTGTGGGGACCGTTCGGATGGCCGCGCTCGCGGATCCGGCTGGACGAGGTCGTCGAGGCGCGGGCCACCGAGATCATCCCGATGGAATGGGGAGGATGGGGCTACCGCATCTCCTCGCGCGGCGTGGCGGCGGTGATCCGGCGCGGACCCGGGCTGGTGATCGAGCGTCGCGACAAGCCCACCTACGCGGTGACCGTGCCGCACGCCCAGGACGGCGCGGACGTGCTCAACGCGTTGCTGAGCCGGGAACGGGCCGCGCCCCCGGATCAGTGAGCCCGCCGGGGCTGGCCGGGGTTCGCCGGGGCCGGCCGGGGTTGGCCGGGGCTGGCTTGGCCGGGAAGGGTCGGCACGGTCCGGGGCTGGCCGGGGCTGGCTTGGCCGGGCAGTATCGGCACGGTCCGGGGCTGGCCGCGGACGGCCGTGATTGGGCACACTGACTGGCATGCCCGAGCTACCCGAGGTCGCCGCGCTCGCCGGGTTCGTCACCGAGCACGCCGCCGGACAGAGCGTCTCCGGGGTCACGGTCGCGTCGTTGAACGTGCTGACCACCGTCGACCCGCCGGTGACAGATCTGATCGGGCGCACCGTCAGCGGCGCGCGGCGGCACGGCAAGTACCTGGACGTCGTGCTGACCGCCGACGTCGCGGGCCCGGACGAGCAGTGGCACCTGGTCGTCCACTTCGCCCGGGCCGGATGGCTGCGCTGGTCGGACGCGATGCCGCTGGGGCGGCCGAAGATGGGCGGCCCGATCGCGCTGCGGGTGCGCCTGTCCGGCGGGGGCGGGTTCGACATCACCGAGGCGGGCACGCACAAGTCCGTGGCGGCCGCCGTGGTGCGCGATCCCGAGCAGGTGCCGGGCGTCGCCCGCCTGGGGCCCGACGCACTCGGCCCGGACGGCGCCGGGTGGGCCGCCGACGCGCTGGCCGCGATGCTGGCCGGGAGCACCCGACGGATCAAGACCGTGCTCACCGACCAGAGCGCGATCGCGGGTATCGGCAACGCCTACTCGGACGAGATCCTCCATGCCGCACGGCTGTCCCCGTTCGCGGTGGCCGGGCGCCTCGACGCGGGTGCTGTCGACCGGCTGGCCGCGGCGATACCCGCGGTGCTGCTCGACGCCGTCGACCGGGCGGCCGGGCAGCGCGCCGCTCGATTGAAGGCGGAGAAGCGGACAGGATTGCGCGTGCACGGCCGCGCCGGACTGCCCTGCCCGGTGTGCGGCGACACCATCGCGTCCGTGTCGTTCACGGACCGATCGCTCGAATACTGCCCCACCTGCCAGACCGGCGGGCGGATGCTCGCCGACCGCCGATATTCCCGGTTCGTGCGGTAGCCGACGGCGCCCGCCGCCCGCCGCCCGCCCGCGCCCTCGCGCGTGCGCCCGCGCCACCAGCCCGCCGCGCGCCCGCGCCACCAGCCCGCCGCGCGTCCGCTCCGCTAGGCCCGCGGGATGCTGCCGCCGATCCGGCTGGTCAGGGTGGCGGCCGCACTGCGCACCACGGTCGAGAAGCCGCCGAAGTCCGCCCCGCAGTCGTCCGCGCCGGGCGGGGCCGGGCAGCGATGCGCCACGGTCAGTCCGATGGCGGCGATGGGCAGGGCGTTGTGGTCGAACACCGGCGCCGCCACGGACGCGGTCTCCGGCGAGACCTGCCCGTCCTCCACCGCCCATCCGCGGCGGCGTATCGCCGTCAGCAGTGACGTCAACCCCGGCAGCGTGCGCACGCCGCGGTCGGTGCGCAGGACGAACGCGTCGGCGTGCGGGAACAGCGCGCGCACCTGAGCGGCGGGGAGCGCGGCCAGGATGGACAGGCCGGTCGCGGTCAGGGCCGCCGGCAGTCGCACGCCCACGTGGCTGACCAGCACCGGTCCACCCACCGCGCGATGCTGCGCCAGGTACAGCGTCTCCGCACCGTGCAGCACCGCCACGTGAGCGGTGCCGCCGGTGGCCGTCGCCAGCCGGGCCAGGACCGGCGCGGCGAGCCGCTCCAGCGGCTGACCGCGCAGATAGGCACTGCCGATCTCGAACGCCGACGGGCCCAGGCCCCAGCGCCGCCGGTCGGGCAGGTGCACGGCGAAGCCGTCCGCGGCCAGTTCGCCGAGCAACTCGTAGACCGTCGAGCGGGCCAGCCCCAAATCGCGGGCGAGGGCCGCTGCCGAGACCGGGCCGGGTCGGGTGGCCAGCAGCCGCAGCACCGCCAGCCCGCGGCGCAGCGCCGGGACCGGGCGGGGCCGGTCCGGCGCGGGTGTGGGGGGCCCCTCGGCCCCTGGGGACGTCATCTGTCCGGTATACCGGACAGAACCTGGTGCGAGCCACTGGCCGCGGCCGACCGGCCGGGCTGGAATGGGGGCGTGGACGCCAACACCGAGACCACCCAGCAGGACACCGTCGCCGTCGGTATCGGGCCGGTGACCGGCGACGACGTCCTCGCCGTCGCGCGCCGCGGCGCCACCGTGGCGTTGACCGAGGAGGCCCGGGCTGCGATGACGCAGTCCCGCGCCGTCGTCGACGCCCTGGCCGACGACACCGACCCGCACTACGGCATCTCCACCGGATTCGGAGCACTGGCCACGACGCGCATCCCGCCGGACCGGCGGGCGGACCTGCAGCGATCGCTGATTCGCTCGCACGCCGCCGGCGCCGGACCGGCGGTGGAGGACGAGGTGGTCCGCGCCATGATGCTGCTGCGCCTGTCCACCCTGGCGACCGGGCGGACCGGGGTCCGCCCGGCGACGGCCGAGGCCTACGCAGCGCTGCTCAACGCCTCCATCACCCCGCTGGTCTCGGAATACGGATCACTGGGCTGCTCCGGCGATCTCGCACCGCTGGCGGCCTGCGCGCTCGCGCTGACCGGCGAGGGTGAGGTCGTCGACGCGTCCGGCGCGATCGTGCCCGCCGGCTACGCACTGTCGGCCGCCGGACTCGCACCGGTCGTCCTCGCCGAGAAGGAGGGCCTGGCACTGATCAACGGCACCGACGGCATGCTCGGCATGCTGGTGCTCGCGCTCGCCGACCTCGCGGTGCTGCTGGACAGCGCCGACATCGCCGCGGCGATGAGCGTGGAGGCGTTGCTGGGCACCGACCGCGTCTTCGCCGCCGACCTCGCCGCCCTGCGACCCCACCCGGGACAGGCCACCAGCGCGGCCCACCTGTCCGCGCTGCTCGCGGGATCGCCCATCGTCGCCTCCCATGCGGGCCCGGAGGATCCGACCGTGCAGGACGCCTACTCACTGCGCTGCGCCCCGGCCGTGCACGGCACGGCGCGCGACACCGCCGACCACGCCGCGGCCGTCGCCTCCCGGGAACTGGCGTCCGCCATCGACAATCCCGTGGTGCTCGCCGACGGCCGGGTGGAGTCGAACGGCAACTTCCACGGCGCGCCCGTCGCCGCGGTGCTGGACTTCCTGGCCATTTCCGTCGCGGACGTCGCCTCGATCGCCGAGCGACGCACCGACCGCATGCTCGACCCCGCCCGGTCGCACGGGCTGCCGCCGTTCCTCGCGCACGAGGTCGGCGTCGACTCCGGCCACATGATCGCCCAGTACACCCAGGCAGGCATCGTCGCCGAACTCAAACGACTCGCCGCACCCGCCTCCGTCGACTCGATCCCCTCGTCGGCCATGCAGGAGGACCACGTCTCCCTCGGCTGGCACGCCGGACGCAAACTGCGCCGCGCCATCGACGGGCTGCGCACCGTCCTGGCCATCGAGATCCTCACCGCCGCCAGGGCGCTGGACCTGCGCTCCTCGCTCACCCCCGGCGCGGCCACCGGCGCGGTGCGCGACCTGGTGCGCACCGTGGTCGACGGGCCCGGATCCGACCGTCACCTCGCCGCCGAGATCGACGCCGTGGTGGATCTCGTCGCCACCGGCGCCGTCGTCGACGCGGCGGCCGCCCACACCCCGCACTGACCCGTCCGACCCGGCACCGACACCCATTACCCGTCAAGGAGAACCGCCATGGCCCCCACCTCCGGCCCCCGTCCCGTCCACGCCCCGCGCGGCACCACGCTGACCGCGAAGTCCTGGTCGACCGAGGCGCCGCTGCGCATGCTGCAGAACAACCTGGACCCGGACGTGGCCGAGGACCCGGACAACCTCGTCGTCTACGGCGGGTCCGGCCGGGCCGCCCGGGACTGGGCGTCGTTCGACGCCATGGTGCGCACCCTGACCCAGCTGGAGGCCGACGAGACCATGCTCGTGCAGTCCGGCCGGCCGGTCGGCGTGCTGCGCACCCACGAATGGGCGCCACGGGTGCTCATCGCCAACTCCAACCTGGTGCCCGACTGGGCCAGCTGGCCCGAGTTCCGCCGCCTCGAAGCCATGGGGCTGACCATGTACGGCCAGATGACGGCGGGATCCTGGATCTACATCGGCAGCCAGGGCATCGTGCAGGGCACCTACGAGACGTTCGCCGCGATCGCCGCGAAGAGGTTCGCCGGCACCCTCGCCGGGACGCTGACCCTCACCGCCGGACTCGGCGGGATGGGCGGGGCGCAGCCGTTGGCGGTGACGCTCAACGGCGGTGCCGCGCTGTGCATCGAATGCGACCGGCATCGCGCGCAGCGCCGCCTGGACACCCGGTACCTCGACGTCATCGCGGACGATCTGGATCACGGCATCGAGCTCGCACTGGCCGCCAAGCGCGACCGGAAGGCGGTGTCCATCGCCGTCATCGGCAACGCCGCCGAGGTGGTGCCGGAGATCCTGCGACGCGGCGTCGACGTGGACATCGTCACGGACCAGACCAGCGCACACGACCCGCTCGCGTACCTTCCCGTCGGGGTCGAACCCGATGACTGGCACGACTACGCGGCGAAGAAGCCCGACGAATTCACCGACCGCGCCCGGGAATCCATGGCGGCGCACGTCGAAGCGATGGTCGGCTTCATGGACGCCGGGGCGGAGGTGTTCGACTACGGCAACTCGATCCGCGGCGAGGCGAAACTCGGCGGCTACGAGCGGGCGTTCGACTTTCCCGGCTTCGTCCCCGCCTACATCCGCCCGCTGTTCTGCGAGGGCAAGGGCCCGTTCCGCTGGGCGGCGCTGTCCGGCGATCCGCAGGACATCTACGCCACCGACCGGGCCATCCGAGAGTTGTTCCCGGAGAACGAATCCCTGCAGCGGTGGATGACGCTGGCCCCGGAAAAGATTGCCTTCCAGGGTCTTCCGGCGCGGATCTGCTGGCTCGGTGCCGGTGAGCGGCACCTGGCCGGGCTGCGCTTCAACGAACTCGTCGCCTCCGGCGAGATCTCCGCGCCGATCGTCATCGGCAGGGACCACCTGGACGCCGGGTCGGTGGCCTCGCCCTACCGGGAGACGGAATCCATGGCCGACGGATCCGACGCGATCGCCGACTGGCCGCTGCTCAACGCACTGGTCAACACCGCCTCCGGCGCCACGTGGGTGTCGATCCACCACGGCGGCGGCGTCGGCATCGGCCGCTCCATCCACGCCGGGCAGGTCTCGCTGGCCGACGGCACCGGGCTGGCCGCGGCCAAGCTGGAGCGGGTGCTCACCAACGACCCGGCGATGGGTGTGCTGCGTCATGTCGACGCCGGCTACCCGATCGCCGCCGAGGCGGCCGAGCGCACCGGCCTACCGGTCCCGATGCACTGAGCGGCTGGCGCGGCTGAGACGATCGAGGACCACCGAGGTCCGCCACGGCCGGCAGACGACGATGCGGAACCACCGAATCGCCCCAGCGCGAGGAGACGAGGAGCTATGACGACGATCGGACGCCGCGAGTTCGATTCGCTCTGGTCGGATCTCGCCGACATCGGGCGGGACCCGGTGCGCGGCGGCTACTCCCGGCATGTGTTCGACGACGCCGACCTGGCGATGCGGTCCTGGTTCGCCGACCAGGCGGCCCGGCGCGGCCTGGACATGGAGACCGACCGGAACGGCAACATCTGGGCCTGGTGGGGCGAGCGCGGACCGAACGCCGTCGTCACCGGATCGCACCTGGACTCGGTGCCCGGCGGCGGCGCGTTCGACGGTCCGCTCGGCGTGGTGTCCGGGCTGCTGGCCGTCGACGAGCTGCGCGACCGGGGCGTGCACCCGACGCGACCGCTGGCGGTGGTCTGCTTCGCCGAGGAGGAGGGCGGGCGGTTCGGCCTTCCGTGCCTGGGGTCGCGCCTGATGACCGGGCAGGCGTCGCCGGACGCCGTCCGTGGGCTCGCCGACCGGGACGGCGTCGCCTTCGCGGACGCTGCCCGCCGCGCCGGGGTCGATCCCGACGCCATCGGCCCCGACCCGCAGCGGGTGTCGTCGATCGGCGCGTTCGTCGAACTGCATGTCGAGCAGGGCCGGCTGATGCACGCTGTCGATCCGGACGCCGCCGTCGGTGTCGGAACCTCCATCGTCGCGCACGGTCGCTGGCACCTGACGATCGACGGACACGGCAACCACGCCGGCACCACCGCGATCGTCGACCGCCGCGACCCGATGGTGGTGGCCGCGCACGCCGTGCTGGCCGCGCGCGCCGTCGCCCAGTCCCACGACGGCGCCGTCGCGACGATCGGCCGTGTCGTGCCGATTCCGGGCGGCACCAACGTGATCGCCTCATCCGTGGAGCTGTGGCTGGACGCGCGATACGGCGCCGACGGCGACACGGCGCGGTTGGTGGAGGCGATCGTCGCGCGGGTCCGCCAGGCCGCGCAGAACGAGGGATGCGCGCTGCGCGTGCGGAACGAATCGACGTCGCCGCGGGTGCGCTTCGACCCGCGGCTGACCGCGCAGCTGGCCGGGATGGTCGGCGGGCCGGAGGTCCCGACCGGCGCCGGGCACGACGCCGGGGTGCTGGCCGACCACGTGCCGGCGGGAATGCTGTTCGTGCGCAACGAGAGCGGCGTCTCGCACGCCCCCGACGAGTACGCCGATCCCGATGACTGCGTGGCCGGCGTGGCGGCGCTGGCCACCACCCTCGCCGGGCTGGCGCGTCCCGCCGGACCGGACGCGGACGCGCCGGCATGAGCACCCTGATCGGCGGGATCGGCAAGCTGGTGACCAACGATCCGACCGTCGGGCCGGACGCCCTGGGCATCATCGCGGACGCCGCCGTCGTCATCGATGACGGCCGCATCGCCTGGGTGGGCCCGGCCCGCCGTGCCCCCGCCGCCGACGACGCCGTCGACGTCGCGGGACGCGCGGTGCTGCCCGGTTGGGTCGACTCGCACACCCACCTGGTCTTCGACGGCGACCGCGCCGCCGAGTTCACCGCCCGGATGGCCGGCGAGCCCTACCAGGCGGGCGGGATGCGGGCGAGTGTGCAGGCGACCCGGGACGCCCCCGACGACGTCCTCGCCGAACTGGTGGCCGAGCGGATGGCACAGATGCATGCGCAGGGCACGACGTGCATCGAGACCAAGACCGGGTACGGGCTGACCGTTGCCGACGAGGCCCGCAGCGCCCGGATCGCGGCCGCAGCCGGCGCCGACGAGGTCACCTTCCTCGGGGCACACGTCGTCCCGCCCGAGTATGACGACGATCGTGCCGGCTACCTCGACCTGGTGACCGGCCCCATGGTGGCCGCGGTGACCGGCCACGCCGGCTGGATCGACGTGTTCTGCGAGTCCGGCGCGTTCGACGAGTCCGAGACGCGCCGGGTGCTGGCCGCCGGCCGCGCCGCGGGGCTGGGGCTGCGGGTGCATGGCAACCAACTCGGTCCCGGGCCGGGGGTGCAGGTGGCGGTCGAGCTGGGCGCGGCGTCCGTGGACCACTGCACGTACCTGACCGACGCGGATATTGACGCACTCGCGGGAAGCTCGACCGTGGCGACATTGCTTCCCGCGACGGATCTGTCGACTCGGCAACCGCCCGCTCCGGGGCGCCAACTGGCTGATGCGGGTGCGCGGATCGCGCTGGCCACCAATTGCAATCCGGGCACGTCGTACACCTCGTCGATGCCGCTGGTGATCGCGTTGGCGGTATTGCAATGCGGGCTCACTGCCGCCGAGGCGGTCCATGCGGCGACGGCGGGGGGAGCGGCTGCGCTGCGCCGCGATGATGTCGGTGTGGTGCGGGTGGGTGCGCGGGCGGACCTGCAGGTGATCGACGCGCCGTCGATCGACCACCTCGCCTACCGGCTGGGCGGCGTCGCGACGAGCGCGGTGTGGCGCGCGGGGGAGCGCGTCGCGTAGCTGACGGCCCGGCCCCTGTCCGTCACGTTTGGATGAGGCGTCAGACCCTGACAATTGGTGACCCGAGGGCGGCGAGCTCCGCTACGGGGGCTTGAGCGTGGAAAACCCTGCGGGCATTCACCGCAGCACTGCCGGCCGCGCCTCAAACCGGTTGACAGATTCCGATCGGCATTAGGTGGGTATGGGGGCTACACTACGTCTACATCACCCATATTAAGCGTTCTTTCCACATGAAATGAGGGAGAAGCTTTGTTTTCGGATAAATCGAGCTACGCAATAAGACGGCGCGCGGGGCTTACCCTCATCGGGGCAGGAGTCATTGGGATTGTCGGCGCATTGTCGGCAGGTGGCGCGTTCGCCGGTCCGCCAAGCGGTGATCCTCCAGCTGTTGAGAGTATGCGCACAACCGAGGCGGTTGCTCCCTCTGAGCGGGGTTCTGTGGCGACAGTTCCGGTAGCTGCAGGTTTGACCGCTGCTGACATGGCGCTCGCCGAGCGAATCGCAAGCGAATCACCGTTCACAGCGAAAATAGCGAACGGTGTCGAAGTCACAGTGCTGCGTGGGCAAACAGTTCTCGTTACCCCCGGCTCGTCACCGGTTGGGCCAAACTTCAAGGCTGCGATGGTATTTGTCTCATTCGCAGAGGACGTTCATTTCCCTGCCGGGATACCGGTCATGAAGCCTGGCCCCGAGGAGGTCGGCAACGGTCTTCCACTCAGCGAGGCCACGGAACTGAGCAAGGACATGGGTCGGAAAATCCGGTCGCTCGGAGTCTCGATCGACCTTGAACACCATGAAGTGATCGCTTTTTTCCCCGGAATGACCTCTCCCCAAGGCGAGTGATCTGATGACCACCAAGTTCTCGACGAGGCGTCCGTTATGCTTGTTCGTAAAGATTGGAATTCTTTTTGCGACATGTTCCGCGGTCGTTTTTACCTCCGGAGTCTCTTCATTGGCTGCAACGGCCTCATCGACCACGTCTTTTTAGAGTATCTTTTCCGGCGGTGATCAAATTGGCAATTACGACCACACAGGTTATGGTGCCAGTCATGAGAACAATCGAAGCTCGGTCGATTGGACGTTGATCATGTATTTCACTGTCAATGCCGAGATCGACAAAGTGAAAAACAATTTGCTGAAGCCAAAATATTCAAACACTGGCGGACCAATGTATGAACGCCTTACCGACGGGTCAGGATGGGTATGGGATCAGGATAGCGGATTAAAGAACCCCAACGGCTGTCACGTAATCGATACTCATATGCGTTTATACGCAGATGCGGATGATCAACTTTACAACGTGACCGATGGTTTCTATGTCGTAGCCTCCACACATAAAGACTACTACGAGGCAAGCGGCTGCGGTACATACTACGGCCGCAGCGAAGACGCGTCTAATGAGTTCCTATCGTATTTCACTGGCAAGGGTTACTCCTGCATGGCCAACGCCGTCAACGTTCACAATGCGGAACCCGTCCGATACGACGACGGAGGCCTCCACATTTGGCAAAATGATGGAAATCTTCACCGTTGCCTGGTGCCATAAAGGTACGTGAGTGAGAATTCAACCCGTCATTGTTGCAGCCCTACTGCTTGTACCGGCAGTACTGCCGGTCACGTCGGCCTCGGCCAACACGGGCGGTGGGTCGATTACGGGGCCAGGCACCTGGACGTTGGCTGAGTTGGGGTTTGACGACTTGGTGATCACCGATGACCACCGCACCGTCGCAGGCACGCTGACTCTGCCGGAAGGAGCGCATCAGGGCCCGGACACCTGGTGGCACCTCTACCTGAAGGTCCACGCCAGCTTCCCCGCTGAAACGACTGGCATCGCCTATCTCACCGGAAGGGTCAACGCCCACCCGTCCGCTTCGGCCAAGTTCTTGTTCGATCGCGGCCCCGCAGGTGGTATGGAGTGGCACACCGTCGACATCGACGGTCAAGTCGAAGGCGAGGAACCTGACCGGGACTTCGAGTTCACCTATAGCAACGTCATCCAAGAGGATGGCATCGTCCCCGGGCCGATCACATTGTCGTTCGATATAGAGCCACTCAATCCGACTCCAGTGCCCATCGTCGACAGCATCACTATCGATGCTGCCGAGTCCGGTTTCATCTGGGACGATGCCGGGCCTAATGCTCTCGGGCTCACCATTCGCCCGCCGACCACACCGATGGTGGTCGGCGAACCGGCGACTTTCGAATACATCGTCACTAACAGCAGCAGCTCACCTGCCCGCGGCTTGACTCTCAACGTAGCCCCGGCTCCAAATATGTCGCTGAAGGATCTTCGGCCGATTAACGTCGGCGACGTCATTGGCGAAAACCACGGCACCTTCACCGTCACCGCCAACGAGATAGGCGACGGCGAATTCCTCGTCTCCCTTGCCAACAACCGGCACAAGGCCCGGGCAGGCCAAATAGTGCGCTTCACGGCCATCGAAGGCCACGCTGGACTGAACTACGTCCTGATTGCCGCACTGATCGGCGTCATCGCGGTGGGCTGTCTACTGGCTTACTGGCGACCGCCATCGCGGAAGAAGATCATCGACTCCAATTAAGAATGGATGTGGATCGCAATGCGAACAATACCGCTTCCGCTGGTGGCCACACTTGTGCTCGCTTTACAGACCGTGTTGATTGAATCTTCGGTTCTGCCGACTTCCACTTCGGTGAAAACTGGCCAGTATTGCGCCCAACGCCTCATACCTAACGACAAAATTGGGCTGACAAAGCCGGAATGCTTTACCACTAAGGCAGCGGCGCTCGCGGTGGCAACTGGTGATTCAACGCTAACTGGAATGGACGATGCTATCATCGACACAATTAAGAACGATTTAGCAACTAAAGGCGTATCGCCATTTATTGCTTCCACGGAATACATACTGGCAGAAGATTACTGGGATACGCATTACAATGGCAACTCCTATATCTGGTACTCAAGCAGCCCGTGCTCACCGTACTATTATATGTACATAACATCCATGCCCTCCACGTGGAATGACGAGGTGTCGTCAGCCAGATCCTATGTCTCTGGCAACTGCAGCGAGTTCACCCACTACGAGCATGCGAACGGCGGTGGCAAGACAATCAACTGTGGTTTCAGCGTCGGTGGGTGCTACGACATGTGGCTCCCCGATGGCTCGTCAATGAGCGATAGAACATCCTCAGAGTTATTAGAGATGTAGCAAAAGAATCAGTTCACAGCTTTTCCGCATTGCTCATGGCAAGGCGTCGACAACGACAGCGGCAAGTCTCCTCCTGAGCTCTGCGCACGGATCTGCAGCAGTCCTCGCTGTCCATTCCCGCGCCTCCCACGGTGACCAGGCGCTGGGAGCCAGGAGGCCGTCGCCGTGGGTCTTCTCACCATTGGCCTGGCCATCGCGTTCATCTGGCGTGTCGTGCTGAGGCGCCGAGGAGCGCACCCGGATCAAGTGGGCTCCGAGCAATAGCGCCTGGCATAGCTGCGGACGGCGAGATCAGACCGCGCAGGCGCCGTCGGCGCAAGAATCGTCCGGATGCTCGGCGGCGCCCGTCGAGGCGTTGCTCCCCACCATGGTCAGCGGGTGCGCTTCCGCCCAGGCGTTGTCCAGCGCCTGCGCCAGCACCGACGCCTCCTGCGCCCCGCCGATCCCGTACCTCCTGTCGATGACGAAGAACGGCACCGAGCTGATTCCGAAGGCCCGGGCCAATCCCAGGTCGTCGCGAACGGCGTCCGCGTACCGATCGCTCGCCAGCACAGCGGCGGCCTCGTCCCGGTCCAGCCCGACCTCGGCGGCCAGCGCCACCAGCGTGTCCGCGTCGCCGACATGCTCGCCGTGTTCGAAGTACGCCGACAGCAATCGCTCCTTGAGCGCGAGCTGCTGGCCGTGCTCGGCCGCGAAGTGCAGTAGCCGGTGCGCGTCGAACGTGTTCGCCGGGCGCTGGGCGGCCACGTCGAACGTCAGGCCGTCGCCGGCGGCGACCTGCGCGGTGCGTTCCATCATGGCGCGGGCCTTCTCGACCGTCGTGCCGTACTTGTCGGCCAGCCGCTCGGCGGCGCTGCCGGTCACCTGCCTCGGGGTGGTCGGGTCGAGCTGGAAGGACCGGTACGTCACGGTCACCTCGTCGCGATGCGGGAACTCCGCCAGCGCTCGCTCCAGTCGGCGCTTGCCGATGTAGCACCAGGGACACACGACGTCGGAGAAGACCTCGACCTGCACGATGACGACCGCCCTTCAGCACG
>CAZIIX010000014.1:0-17885 GCA_964539345.1 uncultured Actinomycetes bacterium
CCCAGTTCGGGTTCAAGGGCCCGGACCAGCAGAAGCCGGCCGGGGTGCTCTCCGGGGGGGAGCGCAACCGGCTGAACCTGGCGCTGACGCTGAAGGTCGGCGGCAACCTGATCCTGCTCGACGAGCCGACCAACGACCTCGACGTGGAGACACTCGGATCGCTGGAGAACGCGCTCGAGCAGTTCCCCGGGTGCGCCGTCGTGATCTCCCACGACCGGTGGTTCCTCGACCGCACCTGCACCCACATCCTCGCCTGGGAGGGCACCGACGAGGACCCGGCGCAGTGGTTCTTCTTCGACGGCAACTTCTCCGACTACGAGAAGAACAAGGTCGATCGACTCGGCGCCGAGGCCGCCCGGCCGCACCGCGTCGCGTACCGCAGACTGACGCGCGGATAACGCTCGTCGCTCCCTGCCGAGCGCACCCGACCCGACTAGGCTCGCGACCAGGACGGCATAGTCGACACTCCAGGGAGAGACGCGCGATGACGGATACCAGCGGATCCGCTGTGACCTCCGAACTACAACCATCGGGAGAACAAGCGGCGGCGGCCCATCCGGCCGATGCAGACCTCATCCGCGGGTACTTCCGGCGAGTCGCACCGGAGGACCAGCCGCGCAGCGCCGATGACATCGCGCAGATCGTCGCGCGGCACCGGAAGGTGGCGGACTCGCGGCAGCCCGGGCAGGTCCGCATCCGCAGCTACAACCCGCCGGCCGGCTCGGACGGCTGGGGCGGGACGTCGACCGTGATCGACATCGTCAACGACGACATGCCGTTCCTGGTCGACTCGGTCATCGGCGCGATCACCGCGGCCGGCATCACTGTGCACCGCGTGCTGCACCCGATCCTGGCGGTCAAGCGCGACCCGGACGGTGCCCTGCTCGAAGTGGTCGGCGAGTCCCTGGTGCACGCCGACCATTCCGACGTGCTGTCCGAGTCCTGGATGCACCTGCTCATCGATCGGCTCACCGACACCGACCGCATCACCGGACTCGAAGAACAGCTGCGCGTCGCGCTCGCGACGGTGCGGACGGTCGTCGGCGACACTCCGGCGATGAGCGCGCAGGCCCGCGAGGCCGCTGCCGAGATCCGCACCTCCGCCGCGGCCGGGGCCTCGACGTCCGGCGGGGCGCCACACTCGGAGATCGACGAGGCGGCCGACCTACTGGACTGGATGGCGTCGGGCAACGTCATCTTCCTGGGTCACCGCCGGCGCGCCACCGCCCCTGCCGGCGGGACCGACGGCGTCGCCACCGACGGGCTCGGTCTGCTGCGCCCGGGCGCCTCCGCGGCGGTCGCCGAGCTGTCCGAGGCCGATCACGGCGGCGCCGACACCGGGCCGCTGACCATCACCCAGCACTGGTTCGACACCTCCGTCAGCCGGGACCCGGCGCTGTCGGTATCGGTGACCGTCCGCGGGCCATTGGCCACCGCGGTACGCCACTCGTTCATCGTCACCCTCACGCCGCAGGCGCGCACCGGCGACATCACCGGCATCCCGGTGGTGCGCCGCCGGGTGCAGCGCGTGCTGGCCGGCCTCGGCGCGATGCGCAACTCCTACTCCGGGCAGCAGGCGATGGAGGTGCTCGCCACCTATCCTCGCTCCGAGCTGTTCTGGGCCGACGAGGACCAGCTCGCCAAGGTCGTCTCCGGTCAGCTGCAGCTGGCCAGCCGCCGCCGGCTGCGCGTGTTCCTGCAACGCGCGCCGCACGGGCGGTTCGTGTCCGCCCTGGTGTTCCTGCCCCGCGACCGCTACACCACTCGGCGACGGTTGGCGATGCAGGAGGTGCTGCTGGAGAGCCTCGGCGGGACCGACGTGCGCTACACGGCGCGCATCGGCGACTCCCTGCTGGCCGCAGTGCATTTCACTATCGCCACCGATCCGGCCCACGTCCTCGAGCCCGACCTGGACCGGCTGCACCGGCAGCTCCGTGACACGGTGCGCTCCTGGGAGGACCGGCTGGTCACCGCCGTGGTGGGCGGCGACGAGGACCTGGACACCGCCGAGGCGCTGAGCCGGTACGCGGACGCGTTCGACGAGGCCTACAAGGAGGACTACGCCGTCGCCGACGCGGTCGACGACCTGGCCCGGCTGGACGAGCTCGACGGCGATGACGACCTGGCGCTGTCGGTCAACCCCCCGCCGCCCGGTGCCCCCGGCGACAGCAGGCTCAAGCTGTACGTGGCGGGCGCGTCCATCTCGTTGTCCCGCGCGATGCCGGTGCTGCAGAGCCTGGGTGTCGGTGTGATCGACGAGCGTCCCTACGAGGTTCGGCGCAGCGACGGAACCCCGTCACACATCTACGATTTCGGCATCCTCGTCGATGACGCGAAGCAGGCCCACTCGAGCGACCTGGCGTCGGCCAAACAACGCTTCTCGGAGGCGTTCATCGCCTCGTGGCGCGGCCGCGCCGAGGTTGACGGTTTCAATGCGCTGGTGCTCACCGCCGGCCTGGACTGGCGGCAGGTGTCGGTCCTGCGCGCCTATGCGAAATACCTCCGGCAGATCGGATCCGCCTACACCCAGGGCTACATCGAGCAGGTGCTCGGCGGCCACCCGGTCGTGGCCGCCCACCTCGCGGCGCTGTTCGCCGCCCGCTTCGACCCGGCGGCCGACGAGGCGCACCGGGAGGAGCGCAGCGCCGGACTGGTCGAGGCGATCTCCGCCGAGCTCGACGCCGTCACCAGCCTGGACGCCGACCGCATCATGCGCACGTACATGCAGCTGATCGAGGCCACCGACCGGACCAACGCCTACCGGGTCGACGACGACGGCGAGCGGCGCGACGCGTTGGCCTTCAAGATCGCGCCGCACCGGGTGCCGGGGGTGCCGAAACCGGTTCCCGCCTACGAGATCTGGGTGTACTCGCCGCGCGTCGAGGGCGTCCATCTGCGGTTCGGCGCGGTGGCCCGCGGCGGGTTGCGCTGGTCGGACCGCCCGGAGGACTTCCGCACCGAGATCCTCGGACTGGTCAAGGCCCAGGAGGTCAAGAACGCCGTCATCGTGCCGGTCGGCGCCAAGGGTGGCTTCGTGGTCAAGCAACCGCCGGCCCCCACCGGCGACGTCGGTGCGGACCGGGAGGCCGCCCAGGCGGAGGGCGTTGCCTGCTACCGGACGTTCATCTCCAGCCTGCTGGACGTCACCGACAACCGGTCCGGTGCGGACGTCGTGCCGCCGCCGGACGTGGTGCGGTACGACGCCGACGACCCGTACCTGGTCGTGGCCGCCGACAAGGGCACCGCGCGGTTCTCCGACATCGCCAACTCCGTCGCGATCGACTACGGCTTCTGGCTCGGCGACGCGTTCGCCTCCGGGGGCAGCGCCGGCTACGACCACAAGGGGATGGGCATCACGGCGCGCGGCGCGTGGGAGTCGGTCAAGCACCACTTCCGCGAGCTGGGCGTGGACACGCAGAACCAGGACTTCACCGCGGTGGGCATCGGCGACATGTCCGGCGACGTGTTCGGCAACGGCATGCTGCGCAGCGAGCACATCCGGCTGGTCGCCGCGTTCGACCACCGGCACGTGTTCGTGGACCCGGACCCCGACGCCGCCACCGGTTTCGCCGAACGGCAGCGACTGTTCGACCTGCCGCGCTCGTCCTGGGCCGACTACGACACGTCGCTGATCTCCGAGGGCGGCGGGGTATGGCCGCGTACGGCCAAGTCCATCCCGATCAGTCCGCAGATGACGCGGGCGCTGGGGCTGGCCGAGTCGGTGACCGCGCTGGCGCCCGCCGAGCTGATCCGGGCGGTGCTGCTCGCCCCGGTCGACCTGCTGTGGAACGGCGGTATCGGCACCTACATCAAGGCCTCCACCGAGACCAACGCGCAGGTCGGCGACAAGGCGAACGACCCGGTGCGGGTCGACGGCCGCGAGCTGCGGGTGCGGGTCGTCGGCGAGGGCGGCAATCTGGGTGTGACGCAGCTCGGGCGGATCGAGGTCGCCGAGGCCGGTGGGCGCATCAACACCGACGCGATCGACAACTCCGCCGGGGTCGACACGTCCGACCACGAGGTGAACATCAAGATCGCGCTGCAGCCGCTGCTCGCCGCCGGCGCGCTCACCGAACCGGACCGCAACGCGCTGCTGATGGAGATGACCGACGAGGTTGCCGAACTCGTCCTGGCCGACAACAAGGCGCAGAACCGCATTCTCGGCGTCTCGCGGCTGCACGCGGACTCCATGCTGTCGGTGCACGCGCGGCAGATCGCCGCACTGACCGCGTCCGGACGGCTCGACCGGGACCTGGAGTTCCTGCCCACCCCGACGGAGATCGAGGAGCGCATGGCGGCCGGCGACGGCCTGACCTCGCCGGAACTGTCCGTGCTGGTGGCCTACACCAAGGCGATGCTCGCCGCCGAGATGCTCGACAGCGAACTCCCCGCCACGCCCGCGTTCCGCCAGCTGCTCCCGGCATACTTCCCCACGGCGATGCAGGAACGCTTCGCGGACGCCATCGACGCGCATCCGCTCGCCGCCGAGATCGTCACCACCATGGCCGCCAACGAGGTCGTCAACCGTGCCGGCATCACCTACGCGTTCCGGCTCGGCGAGGAGATCGCCGCATCGCCGACGGACGCGATCCGGGCCTTCCATGTGGTCAGCGAGGTCTTCGACCTGCGTGATCTGATCGGCGCGATCAACGCCGCCGACCACACCGTGCCGGCCGCGTGCCAGGACACGATGGCGTTGCTCGTCCGAAGGCTGCTCGATCGCGCCTCCCGCTGGTTCCTCAGCCAACGCCCGCAGCCGCTGGACGTCGGCGCCGAGATCGACCGGTACCGGGACGCCGTGCGGGCGCTGATCCCGCAGATCCCGACGCTGCTGCAGGGCGTGGAGCGCGCGAACGTGCAGGCGGACATCGACACGCTGCTCGCCGAGGGTGCCACCCGGGAGTTGGCCGAGCGGGTCGCGTACTGCCTGTACAGTTTCTCCGCGCTGGACATCGTGGACGTCGCCGACAGCGCCGGCCGCGACGTGGAGGGCGTGGCGGCGCTGTACTACGCGCTGTCGGCGCATCTGGACTTCGACCACCTGCTGACGCTGGTGACCAACCTGCAGCGCGGTGACCGCTGGCACGCGCTGGCACGCCAGGCGCTCCGGGACGACTTCTACCGCTCCATGTGGATGGTCACCGCGGACGTGCTCTCCACGACCGACAGCCAGGGGTCGGCCACGGCCAAGATCGAGCAATGGGAGGAGCAGAACGCCTCCCGGCTCGCCCGGGCGCGCGCCACCCTCGCGGAGATCACCGATGCCGGGGTCACCGACCTGGCCGCGCTGTCGGTGGCGGCCCGTGAGATCCGCACCGTGATCCGGTGATCGGTCCGCTACCTACCGCGTGGTTCGCCGCCGCGGACCGTGGGCGGCCGCCCGCCCCGGTGCCGGAGCCGGACTGCCCATGACGGAGGATGAGCAGGTGCCCACGGACCTCGTCACCACAGCGCAGCGCTATGACACTCCGGTCCGGGTCCGCTGGTCGGACCTGGACGCGTTCGGCCACGTCAACAACGCGCGGATGGTCACGCTGCTCGAGGAGGCGCGGGTCGACTGGTTGTTCGTCGCCGCCAGCAAGGCGGGCGTGCGGGGGCTGACCGAGGGTGTGGTCGTCGCCGAGCTGTCGATCAAGTACCTGAAGTCGATCACGTTCGGATCACCCGTGCTGGTGTCCATGTGGCTGTCGGCGCTGAACGCCGCCTCGTTCACCGTCGACTACGAGGTACGCGCGGACGACGAGCTATGTGTGCGGGCCCGCACCGTGCTCGTCCCGGTCGATCCCGCCACGTTCCGGCCCCGCCGGTTGGCGGCGCGCGAGCGCGAGTACCTCTCCGCGTTCCGAGCGGGCTGACCATGGCGGTGCTGCTGCCGGCCACTCCGGATGATCGGGATCGGGCCGCTCGGTTCGCCGGGCGCGTGGCGCAATGGGGACCGACCGAGCTGGTGCGCCTGGAGCAGAGCGGCGGCCGGTTGGCGATGTGGGCGCGCACCGCGTTCGGGGTGCTCACCCGCCAGTCGGTCGCCGCATCCGTCGTTCCGTCACCGACCACCGTGTACGCCGTGGAACTGGTGGCCGCGCTGGCCATCTCGACGGCAGCGGAGCTCGACCCTGGCACCGATGTCGGGGATCAGTGGCGGGTGCAGATGCCCCCGGCCGACGGGTGGACGCCGATCGGTGCCGTCAGCAGCGTCGATGCTCGCCGCCGGGTGGCCGAGGGGACCGCGGTCGCGCGCGCGCAGAGCGAGGAGGAGCAGCGGCTGGATCCCCGTCCGCAGACGAAGGCGACGGTCTCCCCGCGCCTGCTCGACTCCGTCATGCTCACCGTGCCCGGCGAGGGGGACCAGGTCCCCATTCCACTCCGGGTGCTGCTGGCGCTGTCCGGCATGGGGCTGCTCGGCGGCGATGGCGGCGATGGCGGCGAGGAGCCCACGACCATCGACGTGCTCGTCACGCCGAGCTGGCTTCGCCTGGACGCGGCGAACGGGTCGGTGATGCGGCGACGGATGCCGAACCTGCCGATGGTCGACCTCACCGCCCGGCGGTGACGATGGCCTGTGCCGTGCCCGCGAAATAGCCCCGCAGCTCCGCCCGGGCGTCGGACGGCATCGCCGTCTCGTCCAGCGCCCGGCCCATGGCGGCGAGCCACGCGTCGGCCGTGGCGCGATCGATCCGCAGGTGCGCGTGCCGCAGGGGCAACCGTGGATGTCCCCGCTCGCGCGAGTAGTCGCGGGGGCCGCCCCAGAACTGGTCGAGGAACGCCGTCAGGTGCGCGGTGAACGCGGGCAGGCGGTCGGGTGGGAACAGCGGGCGCAGCAGTGGATCGTCCGCCAGGTGGTGGCACAGCCGCTGCACGAGGTGGTGGAACGTGCGGTGCCCGCCGACCCGATCGAAGAGTGTCGTGGGTTCGGTGGCCGGCACGGTGGTCGTCCCGGTGCTCGGCTCCGGTGCCGGGACGGTTCCGGGCACGGGCGGCGCTCCGGGTCCATCGGCGGGTTCATCGGCCGAGCCGGCGTCGGCGGTGGGGGACACAGCCCCATTGTGGCCACCGCGAACCCGGGACCGCCGACGGCGTGCGCGCAGAAAAAAATCGGGGCCGCACAGGGCGGCCCCGATCGAAGAGGTGTCGGATCAGGCGACCCGGGTGCCGCGGGCAACACGGGTGCCACGGGCAACGCGGGTTCCGCGCGCGACGCGAGTGCCACGGGCGACTCGGGTGCCGCGGGCAACACGGGTTCCACGGGCGACGCGGGTTCCACGGGTCTCGCTCATCTTGACTACCTCCAAGGTTGATCTGCCGCAGCAAATACAAAGGGTGTTCTGTTAGGCATTCGCGCTCGTCATTCACACGATGGAGTGAGTATATGCATGCATCTTTAGCGCTGCGTAACGACAAAGCTCCGAATGACCGGAGGTTTGGCCGCCCTGACAACACCGATGCTGAGAGTCCCGTCAGATAGGTGACGCAGAGCAACGGTCAGGAATTCACATCCGTCGCTGCGACGACAAAATTCACTCGAAAGAGAGCGGCACGCGGGAAACGCGCGCGCAGGGGGAGGCTTTCCTCGACCCGAGCCACCGGTCGTCACCGTGCGTGACGAGGGCATACCCTGAAAATTGCGGGTACATCCGCCTGCGGAACTGTGCAAGGCTTACGGCACCCGTGTACGCGCGGACGGGCCGCATTCCAGCAGATTTGGGGGCGATGGGTGGCGAAGGCCTCGCCAGCGGGCCAGGAGGCGGCCGTTCCTCGCTCGTTCCGGTTCCTGATCGCCTCGTGGGCGGTGTCCCTCAGCGGTGACGGGCTGCGGGTCGTGGCACTCCCGTTGCTGGCGGCCGACATCGACCGGTCGCCGGCCGCCGTCGCCGCCGTGTTCACGTTCACCGCCCTGCCGTGGTTACTGACAGCAATCCCCGCAGGCGCGCTCGCCGACCGGCTCAATCCGGCTCGCGCGGTCGTCATCGCGCACCTCATTCGTGCCGCGGCCACGCTCGGACTGGTCGCGATCCTGGTGTCCGGGGGCGCCACCATCGCACTGCTCTGCGCCTTCGGCTTCGTCATCACCGCCGCGGAGACGTTCGCCGACAGTGCGGCGCAGAGCCTGCTGGTGCGCAGCGTGCCCGGTGCGGTGCTCGAGCGGGCCAACGCCCGGTTCGTCACCGTGGAGACGATCGCGCTGGACCTCGTGGGCCCGCTCGGCGGCGGCGCCCTGTTCGTCGTGGCGCACTGGCTGCCGTTCGCCGTCTCGGGCGTGCTGTTCGCCGTTGCGGCGGCGGCCGCCGCCCCGCTGATCCGACTGCCGGAGCTGCGCCAGGACCCCGACAGCGGCCCGCGGGAGCCGCTGCAGATCAGCTCCGGGCTGCGCGAGCTGTTGCGCAACCGCACGCTGCGCGTCCTGGTGATCACCGTTGCGGTCATGGCGTTGGCCAACGCCGCGGTCGACGGCCAGCTGGTGTTGTTCGCGACCGGCGACCTGGGCATGTCCGACGCGGTCTACCCGACGCTGTTGGCTTCCTACTCGGTCGGCACGCTCATCGCGGCGGCCTCGGTGGGCCGCATCGCGCGTCGCTGGCGCGGCGGGCGGGCCATGATGGTCGCGCTGGCCGGCATCGGCGGGTCCATGCTGATCATGGGTCTGATCCCGCACGCGGTCGTCGCCTGGCTGTGCTACTGCCTGATGGGCATCGCCGGTGGAACGTGGAACGTGCTGTCGGCCACCCGGCGGCAGCGCAGCACCCGGCGG
The DNA here is from genome assembly GCA_964539345.1 of uncultured Actinomycetes bacterium. Lineage (GTDB taxonomy): Bacteria > Actinomycetota > Actinomycetes > Mycobacteriales > Nakamurellaceae > Nakamurella. The sequence goes on from CAZIIX010000014.1 coordinate 8,747, forward strand.
GACATGATCGCGAGGGTGTCCAGCGCATTCCGCGTCGTCGCCTGGGGCATGAACCCGCTCGGCGGCGCGCTCGGCGGCGTCATGGGCGAACTGTGGAACGTCCCGGCCGTGTTCACCGTCTCCGGCGTCGTCATTCTGATCTGGGGGGTGTTGGTGGCGCGATCGTTCGTGCGACCGGAGAACGAACCGCCGGAGACCGGAGTCGCCGAGGCGGAAGCGAGTCGACTACCGTAGCGGTGTGAGCGTAGTCGAAGTCATCGGCGTGTACGTCGCACTCCCTGCGGCCATCTTCGCGATCCTCGCGGTGCTGACCGTGGGGCTGGGACGTCACCGCACGAAGGTTGTGTACGAGCCGGGCCAGACGTGGGACCATCCCGATCAGCTCTGGGCCGGCGACATCCCCGTGGTGTCCGTCCCGGTGGCGGACCGCGTCGGAACGAAGGTGGGTGGAGCCAGTGGCACCTGGTAAGGCGCTGACGCGGCCGACCAAGCCGACCAATGTCCTCGTCCGCACGGAAACCGGCGTCATCGTCGAGTTCGACCCGCCGTGCGGCCCGAAGGACGAGCCGGAGGTCCTGCGCACCAGCGTGCTCAAGACCCTCAACGAGGCGATCGCCGAGGCCGAGCATGCGAGCGGGCTGCGCTTCGCCACCTATCTCGGAGACCTCGGGTCCGACACCCGCGCCACCGCGCAGGGACTGCTGGACTCGTTCGGTGACGACGCGCCCTACACCGTGCTGGTCGCCGTCTCGCCGGCACAACGCGTCGCGGAGATCGTGACCGGCACCGAGGCCGCGCTGCGCATCAGCGACCGTGCCGCCCGCGTGGCCGTGCTGTCCGTGACGGCGTCCTGCACCGATGGCGACCTCGGCGGGGCGCTGCTCAACGGCATTCGCGTGCTGGCGGACCACGCCGGCGACATCCCCAGCAAGAGCATGTGGTAGCCGCCACCACCTCCGCACCGCTATGACGAGGTCAGGGGGCGGGCGCCCGGTCCGGGCGCCCGCCCCCTGATTCGTCGTGCGCACCCGCGCCCACCGGCCCCCGCCGCGGCGGAGTCGCAGGTCCGGCGGCTACGGAGTTTCCCGAGTGGAGCGAACGGCCATCGTGCACTAGCGTCGGGAGCACTGTGTCGCCCGTCACAACGGGCGGCGTGGTTGCGGGGCCATGATCGGCCGGGCGACCACACTGCGCTATCGGACGTCACGGTGCGTTCAGTCCGACAACAGCAAGGAAGGTGTCTAGTGCGAATGCGAACCCTGGCCCGCAGGGCCACGACGGTGGTGAGCGCCGCGGCGCTCACCATGGGGATGGCCGTCGCCGTCCCGCTCACGGCGAACGCCGATCCCGGCGACACCGTCGTGCAGATCCTCGGTATCAACGACTTCCACGGCCGGATCGACGCCGACGGCCAGAGCGCCGGCGCCGCCGTGATCGCCGGCGCCGTCACGGAGCTCACTGCCGACAACACCGCCGGGCCGACGATCTTCGCCGGCGCCGGTGACTTCGTGGGCGCCTCCACGTTCCCGTCGTTCGTCGCGCACGACAAGCCGACGATCGATGCGATGAACGAGGCGGGGCTGGAAGTCTCCTCGGTGGGCAACCACGAGTTCGACCAGGGCTACGACGACCTGGTCAACCGCATCATGAAGCCGTATGACCCGGACTCGAATCCGTACGGCGGCGCCAACTGGAAGTACCTGGGCGCGAACGTCAAGAATAAGAGCGATGGGTCCGATGCGCTGGCGCCGACCTGGATGACGGAGGTCGACGGCGTCAAGGTCGGTTTCGTGGGGGCAGTGACGGAGCACCTGAACGAGCTGGTCTCGCCCGCCGGGATCAAGGACCTGGACATCACCGACATCGCGAAGGCCGCGAACGCCGGGGCCCAGGCGCTGAAGGACGACGGTGCCCAGATCGTGGTGCTGCTGGTGCATGAGGGCTACGCCACGACGGACTGCACCGGTCTGACCGACCCGAACTCGGACCTCGGCAAGGTCGTCGGAGCGCTGGACGGCAATATCGACGCCGTGATCTCCGGGCACACCCACCTGAAGTACAACTGCACCGTGCCGAAGGCCGACCGCAGCACGGCGGGGGCGGCCCCGCAGCGCGATCTGCCGGTCGTCCAGTCCGGCTCGTACGGCTACAACCTCGACCAACTGCTGTTCACCGTCGACAGCAGCGGCGCGATCACCGACATCCAGGCGAACATCCTCCCGCTGACCAAGCAGGTGGACGACCCCGACAATCCGGGGGAGAAGAAGTGGGAGGCCAACTACACCCCCGACGAGAAGGTCGCGCAGATCGTCGAGGACGCGGACGCCAACGCGAAGGTGCTCGGCGCCGAGGTGCTCGGCAGGATCACCGGACCGTTCGACCGGGCCAAGCAGGCCGATGGCACCGAGAACCGCGGCGGCGAGTCGAACCTGGGCAACATGGTCGCCGAGGCGCAGCGCTGGGACACCCGCAGTGCGACCACCGGTTCGGCGCAGATCGCGTTCATGAATCCGGGCGGGCTGCGTGCGGACATGGAGGGCAAGAACGCCTCCGGCTATCCGGCGGACGTCACCTACGAGCAGGCGGCCGATGTGCAGCCGTTCGCCAACACGTTGGTGAACATGCAGCTCACCGGCGCCCAGATCCGCACCGTGCTGGAGCAACAGTGGCAGCCCGAGGGCTCGTCCCGTCCGTTCCTACGGTTGGGTATCTCGAAGGGCTTCACCTACACCTACGATCCGAACGGCGCCAAGAACCACCACATCATCGACATGTGGCTCAACGGCACGCCGATCAAGGACGATCAGAGCTACTCGGTGACGGTGAACTCCTTCCTGGCCGCGGGCGGGGACAACTTCTATGAGTTGGCCAACGGCACCAATCCCAAGGACACCGGCATGACCGACCTGGAGGGCATGGTCAAGTACCTGGCCGCCAACGCCACGGCCGACGATCCGCTGCAGGTCGACTCCAGCCAGCGCTCGGTCGGGGTGAGCTTCCCCTCCGGCGCGCCGGACGGCTACTCGCCCGGCGACACGGTCACGTTCACCCTGTCGTCGCTGATGTTCCCGGCGCCCACCGGCAGCAAGCAGCCGGTGGACAACAAGGTGACGGTCACGATGGGCGACCTGCTGGTTGGCACCTTCCCGGTGTCGAACAAGGCCAGCGACGCCAAGTATGACGAGACAGGCACCGCGGACGTGAGCTTCCCGATGCCCGCCTCCGCCCCGGCCGGAACGGTCCCGCTGACCATCACCGGCGACGTGACGGGAACGAAGACCACGGTCAATGTGCACAGCACCGGTGGCTGCCACCCGTTCCCGGACGTGGACGGAACCAACCTGCACTGCGCGAACATCGCCTGGCTGAAGGACACCGGGATCACCAAGCCGCTGGACGGCAAGTACCACCCGGCGAACGGTGTCAACCGCGGGGCCATGACGGCGTTCCTGTTCCGTCTGACCCACCCCGGCCAGGCGTCGCCGACCTGCACGTCCAAGCCGTTCCCGGACGTGGCGGTCGATGATCTGTTCTGCGGCTACATCCAGTGGGCGAAGGACAATCACATCGTGTTCGGCTACGCCGACGGTCACTACGGGCCGGACAACGACGTGACGCGCGGCGCCATGGTGGCACTGTTGCACCGCATCGTCGTCAACGCCGCGGCGCCGAAGTGCACCACGGCACCGTACGCCGACGTCCGGACCACGGACCTGTTCTGCGGGTCGATCGCGTGGGCGAAGGACACCGGCGTCACGTACGGAGTCGGTGACGGAACCAACTTCGGTATGACGGAGTCCGTGACCAGGCAGGCGATGGCCTCCTTCCTGCACCGCATCGCGGGCAGGATCTAACCCGAAGGGAAGGACCACTCGAGACACACGGATCCCCCGGTCGCGACGCGCGGCCGGGGGATCGGTGCTCTCGGGGGGTGGGACCGCAGCCCGCAGCCGGCGTCGACCGACGCCGCCCCGGAGCCGTCGTCAGGTCCAGGGGCCGGCCGTCAGATCTCGGTCGCGCCCGCCACTCCGTCGGCGGCCCGGGCGGTCAACGCCCGCTGGGTGCTGGACTGCCCCTCGGCCACCAGTCGGCGCAGCGCCGCGGGATGGTCGCCGGCCAGCCACTGCTGCGCCCGCTCGACGGTGGACTGTGCCACGGCCCACCGCGGATACAGCCCGACCGCGACCTTCTGCGCCACCTCGATCGAGCGGCGCTGCCACACGTCCTGCACGTGCGCGAAGTACGGCTCGACGAACGCGGCCAGCACCTCCTGCTGCGCCGGGTGCGAGAAACCGGAGATCGCCGCGTCCTGCAGCGCATTGGCCATCGTGTCGTCGTGCACCACGCGATCCCACGTGGCCTGCTTCGCCTCGAGCTGCGGGAGCAGCGCCCGCACCTGCGTCGCCCGCCGCTCCCCGGAGGCGGTGCGGTCGGCCTGCTCGGCGGCGGCGATGTCGTCCACACCGGCGGCGCCGTGCGCCACCAGCGCCCCCAACAGCGTCCAGCCCAGATCGGTGTCGACGGTCAGGCCGGGCAGCGGCGCCGAGCCGTCCCGCCAGCCGGCGATCGCCCCGAGTTCCACCTCGGACAGGCGGGCCGAGGCCAGGGCCCCGACATAGGCCAGCTGCTGGTCGCTGCCCGGCTCGGCGGCGCGGGCAAGCTCGAGCAGCCGGGTGGCGACCATCGGCCAGCCGGTCTCCTCCGCCCAGGCCGGGTCGGCGTAGTAGCCCACCGCCTGCTGGACCTGCGCCAGCACCCGCTGTACCACGCCGATCTCGGTCTCGCCGCCGATCCCGCCGAGCACCAGGGCCACGAAATCGCGGGCCGGCATCGCCGCGTCCCGCGTCATCTCCCACACCGCCGACCACACGAGCGTGCGCGGCAGCGACTCGGCGATGTCCCCGATGCGCCGCACCGCGGTGGCCAGCGAGTCCGGGTCGAGCGTGAGCTTGCAATAGGTCAGGTCGTCGTCGTTGACCAGGATCAGCGCCCCGCGCGAAACGCCGACCAGTCCGGGGACATCGGTCAACTCGCCGGTGACGTCGAGCTCCACGCGCTCGGCGCGCACCAGCGCCCCGGAGCCGTCGTCATCGTAGATCCCGACGGCCAGCCGATGCGGGCGGAACTCCCCGGCGCCGGGCGCGGCGCCGCTCTGCCGGATGGCGAACGAGGTGAACCGGCCGTCGCCGTCGACCTCGAACTCCGGCGCGAGTCGGTTGATGCCGGTGGTCTGCAGCCAGGCCGCGGCCCACTCGTCCAGGTCCCGGCCGGACGCGGTCGACAGGTGCCGCATCAGGTCACGCAGGGTGGCGTTGCCGTAGGCGTACTCGTCGAAGTAGGCGCGCAGCCCCGCCAGGAACGGCTCGAACCCGACGTAGGCGGCGAGTTGCTTGAGCACACTGGCGCCCTTGGCGTAGGTGATGCCGTCGAAGTTGACCTCCACCGCGTCCAGATCGACGATGTCGGCGGCGATCGGGTGCGTCGACGGCAGCTGGTCCTGGTTGTAGGCCCAGGACTTCTCCACGTTCGCGAACGTCGTCCACGCCGAGGTGTACTCGGTCGCCGACGTCTGCGCCACCACCGACGCCCAGGTGGCGAACGACTCGTTGAGCCACAGATCGTCCCACCAGCGCATCGTGACCAGATCGCCGAACCACATATGCGCCATCTCGTGCAGGATCGTCTCGCAGCGCCGCTCGTAGAGGTAGCGGGTGACCTTCGAGCGGAACACGTACTCCTCGCGGAACGTGATCGCGCCGGCGTTCTCCATCGCCCCGGCATTGAACTCCGGCACGAAGAGCTGGTCGTACTTGCCGAACGGGTAGCGCACCCCGAACGCCGAGTGGTAGAAGTCGAATCCCTGCTTGGTCTCGGTGAGAAGCCGCTCGGCGTCGAGGAATTCGGCGAGCGTGGCCCGGCAGTAGATGCCCAGGTCGATGCCGTCGTGGTGGTCGCGCACCACGTGGTAGGGGCCGGCGACCAGGGCGGTGACGTAGGTGCTCATCGGGGCAGTGGTGGCGAACCGGTGCAGCACCGACCCGCCCGGCCCGTCCGCGGTGCCGGTGGGGGAACCGTTCGTCACGACCTGCCAGGAGGCGGGCGCGGTGACCTCGAACGTGAACGTGCCCTTCAGATCCGGCTGGTCGAAGCAGGCGTACATGCGCTTGGCATCGGCCGTCTCGAACTGCGAGTACAGATACACCGCCTCGTCGACCGGGTCGACGAACCGGTGCAGCCCCTCGCCGGTGTTGGTGTACAGCGCCACCGCGTCGACGACGAGCTCGTTCTCCGCCTGCAGATCGGGCAGCGCCAGCCCGTCCACGCTGGTCCAGCCCGAGACATCCAGCTCGGTGCCGTTGAGTGTCGCCGAGACCACCGACTCCCCGACGAAGTCCACCCAGCTAGCGATCCCCGGGGTGGCGCGGAACCTGATCGTCGACCGGGTGCGGAACGTGGTGGTGCCCGGCGCGCCGCTGCCGTCGGTCAGGTCCAGGGCGACGTCATACGCCTCGACGGTGAGATCGCGGGCACGCTGCGCGGCCTGATCACGGGTGAGATTGGGGGTCTGGGGCACGAGTGGGTCCTTTCCGGTGATGCTCGCCACTGCCTGATGGAGAACTGGAACAACTCTACGGGCTACTCCGTTGGGCCTGGTGGGACCGGCGACGGCCGGCCCGTCCCGAACGCCACCGGCCCACCAGGCACACGGCGCGCCCGGGACCAGATCCGGCCCATCGCCGGCGAGGAGGAGGTTCGATGTCGTACGAGAGCACCGAGGTCCAGAACTCCGCAGCGACCGCCGTGCGGACCAAGTCCGTCGCGGACTTCTGGTTCGACCCGCTGTGCCCCTACTGCTGGGTGACGTCACGGTGGATCCTCGAGGTGGAGAAGGTGCGCGACATCGAGGTGCACTGGCATGCGATGAGCCTGGGCGTGCTCAACGAACCCGAGGACGCGCCGGCCGACTACTACCAGGACAAGGTGTGGTGGATGCCGCGCGTGGCCATCGCCGCCGCGAACAAGGAGGGTGACGAGGTGCTGGGGCCGCTGTACACGGCCATGGGCCGGCGGATCCACCACGACCAGAACAAGGATGTGGCGGCCGTCATCGCCGACTCGCTCGCCGAGGTCGGACTGCCGGCGGACCTCGCCGATGCCGCCACCTCCGGCGAGTATGACGAGGATCTGCGCCGCAGCCACCATGCCGGGATGGACAAGGTCGGCAAGGGCGTCGGCACCCCGGCCATCCACATCAACGGCGTCGCATTCTTCGGCCCGGTCATCACCCGCATTCCCACCGGTGAGGCGGCCGGGCGGCTGTGGGACGCCACCGTGGACCTGGCCTCGTTCCCGTACTTCTTCGAGCTCAAGCGCGAACGCACCGAGTCGCCGCAGTTCGAGCTGCTGCCGGACTGAGCCGAGCGCCGACCGGCTGCCGCCAGCAGCCCGACCTGCGGCCCGAAAGCCGCGCAAATCGCGGATGAGTGTGTCACTGTAGATACCACACCCGTCACGGCGGGCAACCATTGTCGTAGGGGACCCGTCGCGACGACCGGGCACCGTGGAGGTGGCACATGACGACATCAGCAGCCGGCAGTGCAGATGGCGCACCGGACGATGGCCGCCAGTCGGGCGACGGCCCGCACTTCGCGGGTTCAACGCCGATCGGCGAGCGGGTGAAGAGTCCCGGCGGCATCCCGCTGCCCCCTGACCTGCGCGAGGGGCCGGTGGTCGTCGGGGTCGATGACGTCGCCGCGTGCGGTCGCCCGTTGCGCGCCGCGGTCTTCCTGGCCCGATCCCTAGGCAGGTCCGTCGTGGCAGTGCACGTCCGACGGCGCGCCGTGCCGCTGGTCGAGGGCTACGTGCCCATCCCGGAGGAGGTCGCGCTGGACACCAGCGCCGAGGACGCCGTCGAGGCGGCGCTGTCGGCCGACCTGGCCGCCAGCGGCGAGATGGCCGACGTCTCCTGGGAACTCGTGTCCACCAGTGGTGACGCCGCGGCCGAGCTGATCCGCATCGCCGACGAGCGGGACGCCGCCTGCCTGGTGGTGGGCAAACGGCACAGCGGGTTCGCCCAGTTCCTGCACCGCATCGCCACGGGGTCCGTCTCGCACGCAGTGGTGTCCAGCCAGAAGTTCCCCGTCATGGTCGTGCCCTGATCGACACCCTGCGTCGGGGATCCGCGGCCGTCGACCCGGCCGGTCGCGTCGCGAGCGGCAACGGCCACCTGACAGACTGGTGCCCATGCGCGTCTATCTCGCCAGTGACCACGCTGGATTCGACCTGAAGAACTTCCTGATGGGCCGCCTCGCCGGCCAGGGCTACCAGACCATCGATGTCGGCGCCCACCGCTATGACGACGTCGACGACTACCCCCCGTTCTGCATCGAGGCCGGACGCCGCGTGGCGGCCGATCCCGGGAGCTTCGGCGTCGTGATCGGCGGCTCCGGCAACGGCGAGCAGATCGCCGCCAACAAGGTGGACGGCATCCGGGCCGCGCTGGCCTGGAGCGAGGACACCGCCCGGCTGGCCCGGGAACACAACGACGCCAACGTCATCGCCATCGGCGCGCGCATGCATGACGAGATGACGGCCGCCGCGTTCGTGGAGTTGTTCCTGACGACGGGCTTCTCCGGGGCCGAGCGGCACCAGCGCCGCATCGACCAGCTCGCGGCGTACGAGGCGGACCCGGTCCCGCCGGTGCTGCCGTCGTAGCCGCCGCCACCCCGATGGTCGGGTGCACCGAGACCTAGCGCCCGGTCGTGCTGCCGTCCTGGCGCCCGGATGTGCTGCCGTCCTGGCGTCCGGTCGTGCGACGCGGTTTCCTGCTGCTGCCCTTGCCGGGCTTCGGGACGGCCTTCCCGGCCGTGCCGTCGGTGTGCCGCCCCGGCGCGAACGGGGTCGGCGGCACGTAATGCCGCCGGACAATGGTGATCTCGTCCGCCGCGCGGGCGAGATCCTCGGCGGTGGGCACGGCGACCTCCCGGGCGCGCATGGCCGTGGTGAACGGCAATTGCGTCGGTCGGGTCGTCACCAGGGAGCGCAGGCCGCGGTCCGAGCCGGACTCGCGCTTGCTCCGGTCGCGGCCCGCCTCGCTCCTGCCACGATCGCGGCCCGCCTCGCGCTTGCCACGATCGCG
>CAZIIX010000014.1:17985-19485 GCA_964539345.1 uncultured Actinomycetes bacterium
TGCCACGATCGCGGCCCGCCTCGCGCTTGCCACGATCGCGTTCGGTGCCCCCCTCGGGGCGCGGGGTGCGTCGGCGTCGGCTCATGGACCCAGCATCCCCTGTCGTGGCCGGTCGTGCACGCGGTGCCGCCGGTCAGGCGTGCGGCTGGCCGATCGCGTCGAGCATCCCGGTGAACCATGCCTCGGACGTGTCGAACGGCTTGCCTCCCGCGATGCGCTCGAACTCGATGGCTCGCAACACGTTTCCGTGCTCGATGTCGTGCCCGATGACACCGGACTCGCCCCGCAACGCGCATTCGACAGCCAGATCCGTCATCGATTTGATCAGTCGCAGATCCTCCGCGTTGGCCGCGGCCGAGCGGGAGAAGTAGCCGGACTTCTGCACCATCACCTTCTCCGCGTCCAGCTTCTGTGCGAACTGCTTCGCGAACCAGGCTCCCGGGTTGATCTCGTCCAGCCGCACGTGACCGAACGCGTCGCGGGCCACCTCCTCGCCGGCGGCCTCGAGCTGCGCGACGATCTCGCTCGTTCCCGCACCCTCGGACAGGAAGATGGTGACGTTGCCGACGGTGTCCATCACCCGGTGCAGCCGGTCGGCCTCGGCGTCGATGTCGATGGACATCTCCGGGATATAGACGGCGTGCACGTCCCAGGCCTCGCGGGTCAGTCCGATCTCCGGCAGCCAGCGCTGCGTGTCGAGCCACTCGCGGTAGGCGTGCGCGGTCGCACCGGTCAGCCAGCCACACCCGCGGCCCATCACCTCGTGCACGATGAGCATGCGCGAGCCGGAATTGTGCTCGGCCACGATGTTCCGTGCATACAGCGCGCCCTGCTCGGCGGCGGTGTAGGCGCCGAGGGTCTGCTTGATCGGTGTGACGTCATTGTCGATGGTCTTCGGCAGGCCGACGACGGTCAATGCGTAGTCGTGCTGGGCCAGGTAGCCGGCGAGGTCGGCGGCAGTGGTGTTGGTGTCGTCCCCGCCGATGGTGTGCAGCACGTCGACCCCGTCATCGGTGAGCCGGTCCGCGGCGACCTTCAACGGATCCTCGCCCTCGCCGACGAGCCCGCGCTTGACCAGGTCGGCGACGTTCGTGAGCTTCACCCGCGAGTTGCCGATGGGGGAGCCGCCGAAGCGGTGCAGCAGGCCGGCGTGGGCGCGCACCTCGTCGGTGATCGTGATGCTGTCACCGGCCAGTAGGCCCTGGTAGCCGTGCCGGTACGCGATGATCTCCACGTCCGGCGTGAGTTCGGTATACCGCTCGATGAGCCCGCCGATCGCCGAGGACAGGCACGGGGCGAACCCGCCGGCGGTGAGCAGAGCGACCTTGCGGACAGTCATACGTGGCCCTTCCTGGACAGTGGATCCGACGAGTGCGGCGGCCTTCCATGCGAACGGCGGGGCTCCCAGACCGGGAACCCCGCCGTCACGCTGCCTGCCGAGCGGGCGACGAGAATCGAACTCGCGTCATCAGTTTGGAAGACTGAGGCTCTACCATTGAG
>CAZIIX010000015.1:0-19471 GCA_964539345.1 uncultured Actinomycetes bacterium
CGACAAGAAGTCCGGCGCGAAGAAGTCGGACGCGAAGAAGACCGGCGCGAAGAAGTCCGACGCGAAGAAGTCCGACGCGAAGAAGTCGGACGCGAAGAAGTCCGGCGCGAAGAAGTCCGACGCGAAGAAGTCGGACGCGAAGAAGACCGGCGCGAAGAAGTCCGGCGCGAAGAAGACCGACGCGAAGAAGACCGGCGCGAAGCCCGCGACGACGACCAGCGCGACACCGACCACGACCGCGCCGCCGAAGCCCTCCTACGACGACCACGGCCGGCTGATCTGCCCGGACAGCGCCATCACGCTGGTGGCCGGGACGCGCTCGGCCTCCTATCCCGTCGGCGCGTTCCCGGTGTTGACCCTCACGATCGTCAACAGTGGGCACGAGTCCTGCGTCCGTGACGTGTCCGGCACACTCCAGGTGTTCACGGTCTACACCGAGTCGGGCGACCGCGTCTGGTCCACCGACGACTGCTTCCCCGGGGTCGGCACCGAGATTCACCAGTTCGCGCCGGGGGAGAAGCGCACCTATCCGGTGACCTGGTCCGGCACGACGTCGGAACCGACGTGTACGGCCGAACGGGTGCAGGTCTCACCCGGCAAGTACACCGTCGTCGCCGCGTTGGGATCGCTGAAGAGCAAGCCGGCGGCATTCACCGTCACCGGCTGACCCGCGGCCGGGCGGGAGTCCGTCCCCGGCGTCCGGAACCCGTCGGCCTACGACGGTTCCCGGCCGACACCCTGTCCTCACCAGCGCTCCGGCCGTCGATCGGCCAATGCGGTCTCGACCAGCCGCGCCAGACCCTCACGGATCGTGCGGGCGCGTGCATCCCCGATGCCCTCGACGGACTGCAGGTCCGCCGCGGTGGCGGCGAGGACCGCCTGGAGCGACCCGAAGTGCGTGGCCACGCGGCCCAACATGACCGGCGGCACCTGCGGCACCCGCGCGAGCAGCCGCGCCCCCCGCGGGCTGACCGAATCGTCCAGCGAGCCGGCCTGCAGGTCGTAGCCGATGGTGCGCGCCAACAGCGAAAGGTCCAACAGGTCGGTGCCGCGCATGGCGCCCAGGCCGTGGTGCATCGTGGCGGCGCCGTCGTCGCGGTCGGTACCATGGGCCAGCGCCGGCAGGTAGTCGCGCAGCAGCAGCTCGCCGAGATCGCCGGTGCCGACGAGGACCTCGGCCAACTGCAGATCCAGCAGTCGACCGTCGGTGCCCAACTCGATCAGGTCGTCGGTGAGCTCGTCCGCGATCTGCTCGACCATCAGTAGGCGTTGCAGCACCGTCAGCGCATCGCGCAATGTCACGACGTCCTCGATCTCGGCCACGGTGAGCGTGTGGATCATCTCGTCGAGCTGTCCGCGGTAGCGATGCACGGTCGCCAACGCCTGGTTGGCGCGCGCCAGGATCTTGGACGAGTCAGCCACCTCGTAGCGCTTCCCGTCCTGATACAGGCTGATCACGTTCATCGAGTGACTCACCGCGATGACGGGATGACCGGTCTGGATGGCCACCCGCTCCGCCGTCCGGTGGCGGGTGCCGGACTCCACGGTCGGAATGGACGCGTCGGGCATCAGCTGCACGTTGGCGCCGAGGATCCGCCTGGTGTCGGCGCTGAGCAGCACGGCGCCGTCCATCTTGGCGAGCTCTCGCAACCGGGTGGGGGAGAACTCCTCGTCGAGTCGAAAACCGCCGTCACACAGCGGACTCGCGGCAGGATCCACGCCGACGGCGATCAGCGCGCCGGTGCGGCCAGCCAGAATGCGTTCCAGTCCGGCGCGGAGTTCGGTTCCGGGCGCCACCATCATCATGACCGCGCGGTGCGTCGACTCGGCGTTCACGCTCGGGGGCATCGCTGTGCGCCCTCCTCGGCTCGGACCTGACGTCTGCGGGGCGAGCGGGTGGTGGCGCACGCGTGAGCCACCATCCGCTCAACCTGGAAGCATCGTAGTGGGGGAGGCGGGGACGTCGCCGGTCGCACGCAACGCGCCCAGCAGGTCCGGGACCGCGCTGACGTGGATCCCCGCCGGGGCGCGGCTGTCCAGACCCTGCGGCACGATCGCGTGCCGGAACCCGAGCCGAGCCGCCTCGGCGAGGCGCTGTTCGAGACCCGGGACCGGGCGCACCTCGCCGGACAGCCCGAGTTCGCCGATGACCACCAGCGACGTCGGGAGCGGAATGTCCCGCGTCGACGACCAGATCGCCATGGCGATCGCCAGATCCGTCGCCGGTTCGGTGACACGCGCCCCGCCCACCGTCGCCGCCAGCACATCGCGCTGGGACACCGGCAGCTGGGCCCACTGCTGGACGATGGCCAGCACCATGGCCACGCGGGAGCCGTCCAGACCGGAGACGGTGCGGTGCCCGCTGCCGCCGGCGGCACCCACGAGCGTCTGGATCTCCACCGGCAGCGGGCGCCGACCCTGCACCATCACGGTGGTGCACGTGCCGGGCACGCCCGGCCGCTGCGCCGACAGGAACAGCCCCGTCGGGTCGGCCAGCGACTCGATGCCGGCGTCGGTCATGGTGAAGCACCCGACCTCGTCGGCCGGGCCGAAGCGGTTCTTCACACCGCGCACCATGCGCAGCGCGGAATGACGGTCGCCCTCGAAGTGCAGCACCACGTCCACCAGATGCTCGAGCACCCGCGGCCCGGCCACGGCCCCGTCCTTGGTGACATGCCCGACCAGGACGCACGCGATGGAGCGCTCCTTGGCGGCGGCCGTGAGAGCGGCGGCGACGGCACGCACCTGGGTCACCCCGCCGGTCGCCCCGTCGACCTGTGCGTCGGTGACGGTCTGGACCGAGTCGATGATGAGCAGGGTGGGCCGGACCTGATCGACATGGCCGAGCACCGCCGTGAGCTCCGACTCGGCGGCCAGGTACAGGTCCGGATGCGTGGCGCCGACCCGGCCGGCGCGCAGCCGCACCTGCGCCGCGGTCTCCTCGCCGGTGACGATCAGCGCACGGCCGTGCCCCTCCGCCGCCCACGCCTGGGCGGCCGCCAGCAACAGGGTCGACTTGCCCACCCCGGGCTCGCCGGCGAGCAGCACGACGCCGCCCGGCGTCAGCCCGCCGCCGAGGACCCGGTCGAGCTCGGCGATGCCGCTCGGACGAGCGACGGTGGATTCGGCATCGATATCGCACATCCGCACGGCCGCCGTGGCCGGGGCCGCCGGCGCGACACGGCGCAGCGAGACTGCGGTGGGTCGATGCTCGGCCAGCGTCCCCCAGGTCTGGCACTGGGGGCACCGGCCGGCCCACTTGATCGTGTCGTGCCCGCATTCCGAGCAGCGGTAGGACGGGCGGGCGGAACGGCGGGAATTGGCACGTGTGCTCATGTGCCGAACGTTAACGCGGGGGTCGGACATCGCCCCGACAGCGCGTCCGCACGGACCAGGTGCGGTCCGTCATGGCCGATCCGGAACCGGCTCAGTCACCCCAGATGTTCGTCGGCTCCGCGGGGTAGATGTCGGTCGTGGCCCGTGACTCGCCCCGCTCCTGCGGAATGGACACGGTCGCATTCATCGAAACGTCGCCGGCCTGCGCGAACGAGAACGTGAACGGGATGGACACGCCGTACTTGACCGGCTCGCTGAGCTGGGAGATCGTCGCGGTCACCGTCGCGTCATCCGTGCCGACCTTGAGGAAGCCCTGCGGTTCGACCGTGGCATCGCCGGAGATGCTCACCGTCCCGGCCGGTGTGCTGATGGCGGTGAGCGTGTCCGAGGCGGTGCTCGAATCGTTGGTGAGCCAGAACCGCAGCTCCGCCGACGACCCCTTCGTCAACGCGATGCCCGACCCGTGATCGGGAGCGGTGGCTGGCCCGGCGATCAGCAGATTGCGGACGCCCAACTCGCCGACCGTGCCTTCCGCGCCGTCCTGGTTCGGGACCTGATCGACCGATTGGGCGATCTGGCCGGCAGCGCATCCGGACAACACCGATACCCCCAGCGTCAGCGCGGCGATCGCGCCGACGACCCTGCGTCGCAGCGGAGCGCTCGTCGCACCGCGGCGTGGCTGAGTCGTGCGGAACACGGGCAGCCCCCTTCGACCGAACCAATGAATAACGACTGCAGATAGAGTAACCGTCGCCGGATCCGCCTCGCGCGGTGGGCGCGCCGAGACCGGCGCCGATCCCGTCGCCGATCCCGGGGTGAGCGGGGCGGCGGGGTCCGGTGGCGCTCGCCGGCCGATCGCCATCGCCCCGCGCACGGCCCGGTATCCGACGGTGTCGACCGGCCCTTCGCGGCGCGCGCAAAGCATGTCAGGAAGAATTTGTCAAGTCGGCGCATAGGCTCTGACCTGCGGTAACGCCTTGATTCGCGGCTCATTGTGTGGTAAAGTAAACACAGCGAAAGGGGCACGTGACTGATGTCATTCAACGTTGGTGAAACCGTTGTTTATCCCCATCACGGGGCCGCTCTCATCGAGGCTACCGAGACCAGAATCATCAAGGGCGAGGAGAAGCTCTACCTCGTTCTCAAGATCGCTCAGGGTGACCTGACGGTCAAGGTTCCGGCCGAGAATGCCGAGGTCGTGGGCGTTCGTGATGTGGTGGACCAGGCTGGTCTGGATCACGTATTCGACGTGCTCCGCGCACCGCACACCGAGGAGCCGACCAACTGGTCACGGCGGTACAAGGCGAACCTGGAGAAGCTGGCCTCCGGCGACGTGAACAAGGTGGCCGAGGTCGTCCGGGACCTGTGGCGTCGGGACAAGGACCGCGGACTGTCCGCGGGGGAGAAGCGCATGCTGACCAAGGCGCGCCAGATCCTGGTGTCCGAGATGGCGCTCGCCGAGGAGACGGACGAGGACAAGGCGGAGATCCTGCTCGACGAGGTGCTCGGCTCCGTCGAAGCCGCCTGAGCCACCAGTGGGGCCGCGGCCGCCGCGCGATGATCCGCGGCGGCCGACGCCACTGCCTCCCGACCGGCCGCGTGCGTCGCGGCGGCCGACGCACGATCAACCGCGCGTGATCGCCTCCGGTGTGGCCGCTGCGCCCGGCAGATCGTCCTCGATCGCCCAGTGCCGCACCACCACCAGCCCGGCGAGCAGCATCGGTATCAGCGTGCAGATCATAGCGATCAGCGGCAGCGTGAATCCGTCCGAGATGTCATGCAGGAAGCCGAATCCCACTGGCCCGATCGAGGCGATCAGATAGCCCATGGACTGGCCGAAGCCGGACAGCGCCGTCGTCCCGGCCGAGGTGCGCGACCGCAATGCCATCAGCGTCAGGGCCATCGGGAACGCACCGAGCCCGAAACCGATCAGCAGGCCCTGCAGCCAGGTCGCCGTCGCGGGCATGACGATCAGCCCGGCGTAGCCGAGCACCATCGCCGCATTGAACGCCACGATCAGCAGACCCTGTCGTTTGATCACGCCGAGCAGCGCGGGCACCACCGCGGAGATCGGGATACCCACGGCGGTGATGATCGCCAGGATCCCGCCGGCGCCCTCGCGGGTGAGGCCGGCGTCGGTGAGGACGGCGGGCACCCAGCCGAAGACGACGTAGGCCTGCAGCGACTGCATGCCGAAGAACACCGCCATCGCCCACGCCCGCGGTGAGCGCGCCAACGCGAGCATGCTGATCGCCCGATCCGCCGATGGAGCGCCGCTGCGGTCTCCGCTCCGCCGCGGCGCGCGCCACACCGCCACCACCCAGGGCACCAGCGCCACGGCCGCGGTCACCGCC
This sequence comes from uncultured Actinomycetes bacterium, assembly GCA_964539345.1. Taxonomy (GTDB): domain Bacteria; phylum Actinomycetota; class Actinomycetes; order Mycobacteriales; family Nakamurellaceae; genus Nakamurella. The sequence goes on from CAZIIX010000015.1 coordinate 5,691, forward strand.
CACATGCCGATGCCGAGCCGCCAGTCACCGCCGAGGCCGTGCTCCAGCGGGACGGTGATCCCCGCGCCGAGCGTCTGCCCCACCATCAGGGCAGTGGTGTACACCGCCGTCATCGGCCCGATCGCCGACGGGAAATGCAGCCGGATCAGCCCCGGCAGCAACACGTTTCCCACCGCGATACCGGCCAGCGCCAGGATCGACCCGACGAACAGCGCCCAGGTACCGGGGATGACGGCGCGGATCACCTGACCGCCGACCAGCGCGGCCAGCGCCAGCACCACCGCCCGGTGCGATCCGATCCGCGCGGCGAGCGGCGAGGCGAAGAATCCCATCGCCGCGAAACACAATGTCGGCAGTGCCAGCAGTATCCCGGCGACCGTCCCGGACAGGCCGGTCGCGTCCTGCAACTCCGGGATCACCACGCCGAGCGCGTTCACCGCCGGCCGCAGGTTCAGCGCGAGCAGCACGACCGCGGTGATCATCAGCAGACCGCCGGTGTAGCGGGCCCGCTTCGCCGTGCCGGTCAGCCGGGCCAGCGGACCCGGCGCGGCACTGTGCGCGGTGTCCCGGTCGGCCGCGGGGATCGACCCGTCGGCGGGTGGCGTCGTCACTGACGCAGACTATCTGGCCCGCCGGCGATGCCCGCATGCTGCCACGTCATCGCTGCCTGGCACCCTTGATACCCATGACGACGATCGCGATACTGGGCGCCGGCAAGATCGGCGAGGCACTGCTGTCCGGATTGCTCGCCACCGGCCGCGCCCCCGACACGCTCCTGTTCGCCGAGCGCTCCGAGGCCCGCTGCGCCGAGCTCACCGCCCGGTACGGGGTGCGCAGCGTTCGGCCCGCCACCGCCGCGCGCGAGGCGGACGTGCTGTTCGTCGCCGTCAAGCCGCAGGACATCGACCCGCTGCTCGAACAGATCGCGCCCGCCATCACCGCCGACAAGCTGCTCGTCTCGCTCGCGGCCGGTCTGCCCACCGCGCTCTACGAGGCGCACCTGCCCACCGGGGCGCCGGTGGTGCGGGTGATGCCCAACACGCCCATCCTGGTCGGCGAGGCGATGAGCGCGATCTCCGGAGGGCGGAACGCCACCGTCGAACACCTCGAACTCGTCGAGGCGCTGCTGGCCAGTGTCGGCAAGGTGGTGCGGGTGCCCGAGTCGCAGCAGGACGCCGTCACCGCGCTGTCCGGCTCCGGGCCGGCCTACTTCTTCTTCCTCGTCGAGGCGATGATCGACGCCGGCATCCTGCTCGGCCTGCCGCGGGCGGTCGCCACCGAGCTGATCATCCAGTCCGCGGTGGGCTCGGCGACCATGCTGCGCGACTCGGGTGAGCACCCGGTGGCGCTGCGCGAAGCGGTCACATCGCCCGGCGGCACCACGATCGCCGCGATCCGCGAGCTGGAAAATCACGGGGTCCGTGCCGCGCTGCTGGCCGCCATCGAAGCGGCGGCACTCCGTTCGGAGGAGCTCGGCAAGGCGTTGTGACCAGCGCATCGTCACGGAGCGTCCACGACAACCGGGCGCGGCCGGGGCTGCGTCATACCCGTCACCCGATCGGCGGGAAAAAACTTGCTGTCGCTTTCGTCCCACCAGTCACGGTAGAGTACACAGAGCACGAGCGCGACTGTGTCCACCGGAGGGGAAGCCGGCGGCGCGATGCGTGCCGGAAGACGGTGCTCTATGCCACAAGAACAGAACGGGCCCGACCGGGGCCGCCAGACGGGGCGTACCGCTGCTCAGCCACAGGCCGGGTCGGACACGCCCCGCGCGGACGACGGGACCCGCGCCGGGCGCGACTCCGGGTTCGCCGAGATGAAGTTCCTGACCGTTGCCGAGGTCGCCGAGGTCATGCGGGTCTCGCGGATGACGGTGTACCGGCTCGTCCACTCCGGGGAGCTGCCCGCCGTTCGCGTGGGCCGTTCCTTCCGTGTCCCCGAGCGCGCCGTCCACGACTATCTTCGGTCGGCGTTCACCGACGCCGGCTGACCACCCCCCGCCGTACCGGTAAGATGAAGCGGCGCCTGGTCGGCGCCGTGGGCCGCGGGGGCTCTGTGCTGCCCGCCCACGCCGCGAACTGCACACGGGTCGGCTCACCGGTCGCCCAGACGAACAACCATACGAACAAGAGGTCACTTTCATGGGTTCGGTCATCAAGAAGCGCCGCAAGCGGATGGCGAAGAAGAAGCACCGCAAGTTGCTGCGCAAGACCCGAGTGGCCCGCCGCAAAGCAGGCAAGTAGGTCCTCATGCCCCGCCAGGCCGCCCGTGCACGTCGAACGGTCCTGGTGACGGGCGTCTCGCGTTTTCTCGGCTCCAGCCTGGCCGGGCGGCTCGCCCAGCACCCCGAGGTCGCGCGCGTGATCGGCGTCGATGCCACGATGCCGGACGCCGCGGCCCGCGAACGGCTCGGATCCGCCGAATTCACCCGGGCGGATATTCGTCATCCGCTGATCGCCCGCGTCATCGACACCGCTGAGGTGGACACCGTCGTGCACGCCTCGGCGTCGGTGGCCCCGGTCGCCGCCGCGGCACGCATGATGACCAAGGAAATGAACGTCCTGGGCACCATGCAGCTGCTGGCGGCCTGTCAGCGGTCCGAGCGGGTGCGCCGGCTCGTCCTGCGGTCCACGGCCGCGGTGTACGGGGGATCGCCGAAGGACCCGACGATCTTCACCGAGGACACCGCGCCCCGCGCCGCCCCGTCCAGCAGCTCCGCCCGCGACGCCGCCGACATCGAGGGCTACGCCCGGGGATTCGCGCGCCGCCGGCCGGACGTCGCCGTGGCGGTGCCGCGCTTCGCCGAGATCATCGGCCCGACCGTGCACAGCCCGCTGACCCGCTACTTCTCGCTGCGGCCCGCCGTCCCGGTCGCGCTCGGCCTCGATGCGCGGGTGCAGTTCGTGCACGAGCAGGACGCCGTCGATGTGCTGGAGCTGCTCACGCTGGGCGAGTTCGCCGGGGAGGTCAACGTGGCCGGCGACGGCACGCTGACGCTCGAACAGGCGATCCGACGCGTCGGCCGGGTGCCGCTGCCGGTGCCGATGGGTGCGATGGACCTGGTCAGCCAGGCGCTCAAGGTCGCCCGGATCGGCGGGTTCTCCACGCAGCAGCTGCGCATGCTCACCTCGGCGCGCATCCTCGACACCCGCCGGCTGCGCGACCAGGTGGGCTTCCGCTGCCGTTACACCACGCGGGAGGCGTTCGACGACTTCGCCGCCGGGGTCGAGCCGGTGCTCAGCCCGGGCCTGGTCGCGTCCGTCGAGGCACGGCTCGGCCGGCTGCTCGGGGCCCGGCCCGCCGGGGATGACCCCGCTGCGGGGAGCGCCGCCGCTTCCGGGAATGACGCCGGTTCGGGGCATGACGCGGCCGCCGGGGATGACGCCGTCTCCGGGGTGGGGCGGTCGTGAGCGAGCAGCAGTCCGGACCTGCGGGCCCGGACCCGGAACCCGACGAGCAGCCCGACGAGGCCGCGTCGCCGGCGACCCCGTGGCAGGAGCGCGTCGCGGCGGGTCTGGCCTTCCTGCGTCGGCGCATGACCGGCGACTACGAGGTCGACGACTTCGGCTACGACGCGGACTTCACCGAGAACGTGCTGCTCCCGCCGATGCGGCTGCTGTTCTCCCACTGGTTCCGCGTGCGGACGATCGGCATCGAGAACCTTCCCCTCGAGGCCGGCGCGCTACTGGTGGCCAACCACTCGGGCACGATCGCCATCGACGCCGTGATGACCGCCGTGGCCGTGCACGACCAGCACCCCCGGCACCGCCCGCTGCGCATGCTCGGTGCCGACCTCGTCTTCGACACGCCGTTGCTCGGCCCGCTGGCCCGCAGGGCGGGCAACACCTTGGCCTGTAACGCCGACGCCGAGCGGCTGCTGACGTCCGGCGAACTGGTCGCCGTGTTCCCGGAGGGGTTCAAGGGCGTCGGCAAACCGTTCTCACAGCGCTACCGGCTGCAGCGCTTCGGCCGTGGCGGGTTCGTCACGGCGGCGCTGCGCACCGGCGTGCCGATCGTGCCGGTGTCGATCGTCGGCGCCGAGGAGAGCTACCCGATGCTGGCGAACATCAAGCCATTGGCGCGCATGCTCGGCCTGCCCTACTTCCCGATCACGCCGACGTTCCCGCTGCTCGGGCCGGTCGGCGCGGTGCCGCTGCCGAGCAAGTGGCTGATCGAGTTCGGCGAGCCGATCGCCACCGACGGCTATGCCGACGGCGCCGCGGACGACCCGATGGTGGTGTTCAACCTCACCGACCGGGTGCGCGAGACGATCCAGCAGACGCTCTACCGGCTACTGCTGCGCCGCGGACACCCGTTCCTCGGATAGCCGCTGGCGCGGCCCGCCCGCGGCGCGGGGCCCCGGCTACTTGACGGTGCTCTGCGAGACGGATCCCTGCAGTTGCCGCTGGAAGAACACGTACACGACCAACACCGGTGCGATCGTCATCACCACGGCGGCGAAGAGCATGCCGAAGTCGAGGTTGTACCCGGCGGAGGAGGACAGCGACGCCATGCCCTGGGTGAGCACGTAGTTGTCGGTATTCGTGTTCAACGCGACCGGCAGCAGGAACTGGTTCCACAGGCCCAGGAAGTTGAAGATGGACACGGCTGCCATGCCGGGCTTGGCCATGGGCAGCATGACCTGGAAGAACGTGCGCCACTCGCTGGCGCCGTCGACCTGGGCGGCCTCGTAGATCTCCTTGGGCAGTTGTCCGAAGAACGAGTGCAGGAAGAACACGGTGAACGGCAGCGCGAACGCCACGTAGGTCAATATCAGCCCGGGCAGCGTGTTCAACAGGCCGACGCTCTTCAGCGTGAAGAACAGCGGCACGATCGCCAGGAAGATCGGGAACGTCAGCCCGGCGAGCATCATGTAGTAGATGAGCCGGTTCCCCGGGAACGAGTAGCGCGCCAGCACGTAGGCGCACATGGCGCCGAGCACCATCACGATGACCAGCGCGAAACCCACCACGATCACGGTGTTCAGGAACCACTTGCCGATGCCGGCCTGATCCCAGGCGTTGGCGTAGTTCTGCCAGTGCAGCGAGGTCGGCGGGGAGAGCGGGTTGGACAGCACCGCCTGGGTGGTCTTGAACGAGCTCATCAACACCCACAGCAGCGGGATGACGACGATGAGTGTCCAGATGATCAGCAGGGTGTGCGTCGTGGTCGAGACCGCCCGGTCCCCGCGGGAAAGCTGCGTACGGTTCGTCCTCGGCCGGGCGCCCGGTGCGCGGCCGTCCTCGGTGACCAGTGCTGTCATCGCGCTCACCCTGCCTGAATCGAAGCCACGGGCTGGGCCGCCGGGACCGCGGTCGCCGCCGCTGCCCGGCGACGCTGCCTGCGTCCGCCGGAGCTCGGCGCGCCGCCACCGGTCAGCCTGTTGACGGCGAAGACGATCGTCGCGAACAGCAGCGTCACCACGGCCAGCACGACGCCCATCGACGTCGCGTAACCGAACTGGCCCTTGCGGAATGCGGTGTTGTAGAGGTCCTGGGACATGGTCAGCGTGGTGTAGTCCGGGCCGCCGAACGGGTTCAGCGCCATCATGTACACGAACGCGTCCAGCGCGGCGATACCGATGTAGATGTACGCGGTCTGGATCGTGTCCCGGATCAGCGGCACCGTCACCGAGATGGCGGTGCGGAACCGGCCGGCCCCGTCGAGCTTCGCCGCCTCGTACACCTCCGACGAGATGCCCTTGATCGAGGCGACGAACAACACCGCGTAGAAGCCGACGAAGCTCCAGATGATCACGAACATCGACGCGCCCATGGCGGTCGACGGCTCGCCGAGCCAGGCGAAGTTCGTGAACTGGTCGAGTCCGATGGCGGTCAGGAACCCGTTGAGGATGCCGGCGCTGGGGCTGTACACATTGGCCCAGATGATGCCGATGACGATGGCCGGCACGGTGTACGGGAAGAACGAGACCACCCGATACAGGCTGGAGGCCTTGATGCCGCGCACCGGCCCGCGGGAGGGCCCGCCGACGGTCACCATGCTGGCCACGGCGATTGCCAGCACGATCGTCACCAGCGGGACGACGATGCCCAGCTCGATGTTGTTCAGCAGCGCGCGGCGGAAGACGTCATCGCTGAACAGCCGCACGTAGTTGTCCAGCCCGATGAAGTTCATGGTGGCGGAGAAACCGCCCCAGTCCGTCATCGAGTAGTAGATGGCCTGCACGAACGGCGACAGCACGAAGACCACGAAGATCACCACGGGAAGGCCGAGGAACACCGTCATGAAACTGATCCGGTCCAACGAGATCCCCACGCGCGCCCGTGCCTTGCCCGCGCCGAACGCGCCGACCACGCCCGCCAGCAGGAACGCGTACCAGCCGACGTTCCCCGAGCCGAAGGCGTCGGCCAGGGTGAACGGGCCGAGCCCCAACCACCACACCATGCACGCGGCCTCGACCAGCGCGGCGACCAGGCAGACCGTGCCGATCGGCCGGCGGGGGCCGATGTTGGCGGCCACCGCGATCCCGCCGGCCACCATCACGGCTCCGGCCAGTGCCGCGATCACGATGGCGTACGCCGAGACCACGGCAGTCAGTCCGTGGTGGGCCGTGCCGTAGTACAGCTTCCACCCGGAGGACGAGCCACTGTCGGTCGTGAACCACGGCAGCACGAGCTGCGCGATGGCCGCGACACCGCCGACCAGGAGCAGCACGGCGGCCGGGACATCGGCCGGGGGCACCCGGCGCGCCCGCTGGTCGGGTGGCGCGGTGGGTTCTGGCACTTCGGTCATCACAGGTGACCTGGTCATGATGTGGTCCTCACCGTCGGGCGCAGGCGGTGCCGCCGATGGCGACGGCACCGCCCGCCCCAGACAGATCGATCGTGCAGCGCGGGATCACTTGGTGACGGTGAGCTTCTGCTTGGCGTTCTTCGCCGTGTCGTCGGTGATCTTCTGCAGGCCCTTGGTCAGCCCTGCCGCGTCCGTCTGACCGGACAGGAACGAGTTCCACACCACCAGCTGGTCCGTGTTCATCCCGTAGAAGTCGACGAACTGGTAGTTGAACACGTTGTCGCCGGCGGCGTCCAGCATGTCCGCCTGCGAGACGAGCGCCGTGGAGCCGAAGCCGTCCTTCGGGATGGTGCCGGACACGATGGTCGGCGCCAGCCGGGTGCTGACGAAGTTCGTGGCGGCGTCCTTGCTGAGCATGGCGCGGAGCAGTTCCTTGCCACCGGCGGGGTTGGCCGCGGTGGACGGCACGATGTACGGCTCACCGGCCGCGCTGCGCAGCGACTCATAGGGCATCGTCGGCGAGTCGGTGACGGTCATCTCCGGCACGCCCTTCATCTCGAAGCCCTTCTTGGTCGCCTCCTTCATCTCGTTCTCGATCCAGGAGCCGGACGGGTAGAGCAGCGCCTTCTCGTCGTTGGACCACTGTGCCTGCGCCGCCTTGAACTGGGTGCCGGAACCGCCCGGCACGAAGTAGCCCTTGCTGACACAGGTCTCCAGCGCCTTGAACACCTTCTGGATCGGGTCCTGCGACCAGGCCTTGGGGTCGAGGTTCTCCAGCGCGAGGCGCACCTCCGCCCCGCCCTCCTTGATGGCGGAGTCCACGGCGAGCGTCTGGTAGTAGGTCGCCGCCTCCTTACCGAAGACGAACAGGTACTTGCCCTTCTCCTTGGCCTTGGCACCCAGATCGATCGCCTCGTCCCAGGTCTTCGGCGGGGTCCAGCCGTTGTCGTCGAACAACGACCCCGAGTACCAGATCGCGTACAGCGTCATGACGTAGTTGATGGCGGCGAACTTGTCGCCGAAGGTGCCGGGGGCCTTGACACCGCCGTACAGCGTGTCGGCGATCTTCGTGCCCTCGTAGTTGTTGGCCTCGAACACGTCGTCCAGGGTGGAGAGCTGGTCGAGGATCGAGTTGAACCCGATCGAGTCCGCACCGGAGTTGTCGATCAGGTCCGGCGGCGTCCCGCCCACGAACTGCGGCTGCAGCTCGGTGGAGATCTTGGTCGACGGCTTGACCGCGAACGTGACCCCGTCATTGTGCTTCTCGGCCTGCTTGGCGGCGAACTCGACGTAGTCGGTGCCGTAGCCGCCGTCGAAGATGACGGCGTTGACCGACGAGCCCGAGGCCACGCCGAACGGGTTGTCCGCGCTGCCGCCCTCACTGCTGCCGCTCGGTGCCGCGGACTCGCTCGGCGCGCTGGACTCGCCGGCGCCCCCGGTGTCGCCGCCGGATTGCGACTCCGGCGTGCTGCCGTTCGATGTCGACCCCTCGTCCGTGCCGCCGCCGGCGCACGCCGCCAGGACACCCGTCAACGGGACCAGCGCGGCCGTGGCAGCGGCGCCACGCAGAACAGTCCTGCGATTGAGGTTCTTGCCTTCACTGCTCATTGAATTCCAACCTTTCGTTGGGCTCCGGGGCCGACTGAGGCCCACGCTTGATGCGATTGCCGTATCTGGCTTCTAGCGCACTGTTGTGCTGGTCTCCTTCCGGGATGTTCGCCGAGATGTACACCGGCGGAACCGTCTGATCGGCGGACAGTCGATCCGTGACACCGATGGTCAGGAGCTGGGCGATGAACGCGGCCGTGATCGACGAGACCGCACCCACCTTGACCGCTTCGGTGAGCTCAATGGTGGTGTCGCCGTACGGCGCCCGGTTGTCCAGCACGACATCGGCGATGTCGCAGAGTCGTTGTCCGGACGGGTGCTTGGGCTCGACGGCCATGGTGTGCGCCATGCTCGTCACGGCGATCACCGGATGTCCGTGCTGCTGTGCGAGCAGCGCCATGCCCACGATCGACCCGTTCACGCCGGAGTTGGAGGCGATGATGAAGACATCGGCGGGGTGCAGCGGGTACAGATCGAACAGCGCCTGCACGTTCGCCGGATCGCGCTCCAGGGCCGATCCGGACAGCGCGGCGGGATCGAGATCCCCGAACAGCGCGAGGTCGTGCAGGGAGATGCGGTTCGTCGGGATCAGACCGCCCGCCCTGCCGGCGATCTCCATCGCGAAGGCCTGCGAGTGGCCGGTGCCGAACGCCTGGATGACGCCGCCGCCGCGAATGCCGGCCGTCATCAGCTCGATGGCGCCATCGAGTCCCCCGTTCGCCGCGTCGGCCGCGATGGCCTCCAGCCGGCTGGTCGCCTCGTGGAGGTAGGCGCCGATGTGATCAGCCATGGCCGGCCTCCTTCCGGCGTCGGGCGCGCGCCGCGCCGGACCGGCCGCCGCTCGACTCGTGGTGGTCGGGCGTGGAGTGCCGGTGACCGGAGACGGCCATGGCCGACGCCGCCAGCATCGTCGCGGCACGGTTGAAGTTCTGCTGGGCGACCAGCAGGTACAGCAGGTCCAGCACGAACAGTTGCGCGTGCTTGGCGGCGAGGTCGTCGGGCTGCATGTAGCCGTCGGGCGCGTAGGCCGCCAGGTGCACGTCGGCGATCGACGCCAGCGGTGACGAGGTGCTTCCGGTGATCGCGATGGTGAAGGCGCCGGACGACTGGGCGAGCGCGAGCGTCTCGATCGTCTCGTTGGTGCGGCCGGTGTTGGAGATCGCGATCGCCACCGAGTCCGGCCGCGGCACCGCGGCGCTGGCGAGCGCGGCGTGCACCTCCTGCCAGGCGTGCACCGGGATGCCGATGCGGTACAGCCGGCCGGCGAGTTCCTCGGCCATCAGCCCGCTGCCGCCGATCCCGTAGATGTCCAGGTGGCGGCACTCCGCGATGGTCTTGGCCACGGACGCGGTCTGTTCCAGGTCGATGCTGTCCGCGGTGGCCTGCAGCGACATCGTCTGCGCCATGACCAGGGTGCGCAGTACCTGGTCCGGGGCGTCGTCCGGTGCGAACGCGCGGCCGATATCGGCCCGCCAGGACGACTGCGCATCGCCCCGCCCGATGTCGGCGGCGACGGCCACCCGGAACGGGACGTATCCGGAGTAGCCGATGAGCCGGCAGAAGCGGGTCACGGTGGCCGCGGAGGTGCCGGCCTTCTTGGCCAGGTCGGTGATCGACAGGTCGAGCGGGGCGGCGGGCTGTTCGATGAGCAGCATGGCAATCTTGGTCATGGCGGCAGGCATCTGCGGCATGCGCGACTCGATCCGTTCGCGGACTCGCGTCGCCGGTGCGGAGATGTCTACCGTCATCAATGAAAATCCGTCTCATGGAATCGGTCGATTGATGAAAACAATTACCGTCCCGGGTACGACTGTCAATCCCCGCCAGGTATCGAAGCGGTAACGATGCTGATCGGGGTCGACGCCGGGGGCACCTCCACGCGGGCCGTCGTGCTGGACGAATCGGGCCGATGCGTCGGATACGGCACCGCCGGCGGCGGCAACCCGGTCTCGTGGGGGCCGGATCGCGCGGCCGATGCCGTGGCCGGTGCGGTGTCCGCCGCGCTGCACGATGCGGCGGCGGTGCGCGCCGCCGACGCGGGCGGCGCCGGGTATCGCGCCGGGGATGACCCCGGGTATGACGCCGGGTATGACGAGGCCCCGCCGGCCACCGTCGTGCTGGCGATGGCCGGAGCCAGTAGCTCCTTCGAACCGGGGCAGATCGCCGGCCGGCTGGACGCCCTCGGACTGGCCAGTACCGTGCTCGTGCAGTCGGACCTGCTCGCGACGTTCTGCGCCGGCACGCCCGCCATGGACGGGTATGCCCTGGTGGCGGGGACGGGCGCCGCCGCCATCCGCGTCCGCGGCGGCGCCATCGACGTCACCGCCGACGGGCTGGGGTGGCTCGTCGGCGACGGCGGCTCCGGTTTCTGGATCGGCCACCAGGTGGTGCGCGCCGCCGCGGCCGCGCTCGATGGTCGCGGACCGCACACCGCGCTGGTCGGGTTGGTGATGGACGAACTCGGGGCGCCGCGCACCGGGCAGCGGACCGCCACCGGCCGGGCGGCCGAACTGCAGACGCTCATCGACCGCACCTACCGGCTGCGCCCGGTCGAACTGTCCCGGTACGCGGCGGCGGCGTTCCGTGCGGCGATCGGCGGGGACGAGATCGCGACGGGCATCCTCGACGAGGCGCGGCGGCTGTTGGCCGCCACGCTCGGTGCGGTTCGCGGCGCCGGGCTGGCCGGACCGGTGGTGGTCGGCGGGGGCATCGCCCGCCGCCTGGACGGCCTCGGCGCCATGCTCGCCGCGGCCGTCGCCGGCCCCGCCGCCGAGGACGGCCGGTCGGTCCCGGAGGTGCTCGCCGTCACGGACGGTGTCGTCGGCGCCGCCGTGTTGGCGCAGCGGGCGGCCGGCATCGTCGTCACGGACGAGCGGTTCGCGCGAACGGCGTCATCGATCGCGGAGGCGCGGGCGCGCCGGGAGGGGTGAGCGCACGGGGGTCACTGGCCGCGGCGGCGCATCGCCATCCCGGCGGCGATCGCCCCGCTGAGCGCCCCGGCGCCCAACACGGTCGGCACGCCGATCTTGGCGGCCTTGCGGGCGGTGCGGTAGTCGCGCACGGTCCAGCCGCGGCTGCGGGCGATGTCGCGCAGCGCGGCGTCCGGGTTGATGGCGACCGCGGTCCCCACAGCGCCGAGCATCGGCAGATCGTTGATCGAATCCGAGTACGCCGTACAGCGTTTCAGCGTCAAGCCCTCGCGTGCCGCCAGACCGCGCACCGCCGCCGCCTTCGCCGGGCCGTGCAGGAGGTCCCCGACCAGGCGGCCGGTGTAGACGCCGTCACGGGTCTCGGCCACTGTCCCCAGCGCCCCGGTGAGCCCCAGTCGCTGCGCGATGATCTGCGCCAGCTCGACCGGTGTGGCCGTCACCAGCCACACCCGCTGGCCGCGGCGCAGGTGGTCCTCGGCGAGGGCGCGCGTGCCGGGATAGATCTTGTCGGCCATCAGCTCGTCATAGATCTCCTCGCCCAGTGCCACGACCTCGTCGACCGGCCGTCCGGCGACGAACGACAGCGCCTCGGCGCGCGCACCGTCGGTGTCGATCGCGCTCTCGCTGCCCACCACCCGGAACTTGACCTGTCGCCAGGCGAAGCGAACGACGTCCCCGGTGGTGAAAAACTTTCTCGTCGCCAGTCCGCGGGCGAAGTGGAACAGCGACGCGCCCTGCATCATCGTGTTGTCGACGTCGAAGAACGCCGCCGCGGTCAGGTCGGTGCCGGGCGCCAGGACCCCGTCATCGGCGTGAACGGCCTGGTAGGCGGCCTCGGCGGACGCGTCGCCGGCGATCTCGGCGCGGGTGACCTCCGTCGCCGTTCTGCCGCTGAAGTAACGCACCGCACCTCCCGGGGATGGACGCCGCTGACTCCCTTATGAGCCTAGAGGCACCGGCCGGCCCGTGACGAGAGTGCCGGGCGCCGCGGTGTCGAGCGCGTTCCCTGCCAGGATGCGCGCGACGGTCCATGATGAAGGTGTGACGACTTCTCCTGGCCACCATGACGTGGGTTCCGCGAACGTCGCCGACATCGTGCGCGCGACGGCCGTCGCGGCTCCGACCCGGGCAGCGCTGATCGGCCCCGACGAATCGGTCAGCTGGGCGGAACTGGACGCCGCCGTCGACCGCGGAGTGCGGGCGCTGACCGACGCCGGCCACGCCGCCGGGGACCGGGTCGTGCTGGCCCTGCCCACCGGACGCGCCCTGGCCGCCGCCCTGTTCGCCACACTGCGAGCGGGGCTGATCGCGGTGCCCGTGCGCCCGCAGCACAGCGACCTGGCCTGGGTGGCCGAACGCACCGGGGCAGCCGTCATCGTGACCGACCACCCGGTCGCCGGCGCGGGAGGACCGGCTGCCGAGACGATCGGCTCGGCCGTGATCGACCGGTGGTGGGATGCCGAACCGGTGCCGCCGGTACCGGTCGGCGCCGCCGGCGAGGACATCGCGCTGCTGGCCCGCGCCGGACGCAGCGGCGCACCGGTGATGCTGTCCCATCGGGCACTGGCTTGCGCCGCGGCCGCCGTGTTCGCCGCCCCGCGGATGGGGATGCGCCCGGACGATCGGGTGCTGCAAGTGCTTCCGCTGTTCCACGTCGTCGGGCTGGTGACCGCGTTCCTGCCCGCCGCGATGGCCGGGGCCGCGGTAGTGATCCCCGGCGCGACCGACACCGTGTCCGCCGTCGACGCCGCGCTGGCGGCGATCCAACAGCACCGGGTCTCCGTGCTGCCCGCCGAGCCCACGCTGTACCGGCAGCTGGATCGGATCGACGAGTTCGACCGGGCGTTGGCCACGGTGCGCCTGATGACCTCCGGCTCGTCCCCGCTCGACCCCGCCGACCTGGTGACGATCCGCTCCGTGACGGGAGCGGGTGTCCGCGAGGGCTACGGCATCTCGGAGGCCGCGGCGGCGGTCACCTCGACGCTGATGTGCGCCCAGGCCCGGCCCGGGTCGGTCGGGCTGCCCTACCCCGGGGTGGAGGTGCGCATCGTCGGCGGCGATGCCGAACCCGGCGACGTGGCCGAACCCGGCGATGGCCCCGGGGCCGGCAGCGACTCCGGCAGCGGCTCCGGACCCGACAGCGACGCCGGGCCCGCCGACGGACCGGCGCGGGCCGAGGGCGACGGCTCCGGGCCCGACGCCGCCGCCCCGCTGCCGGCCGCGCCACCGGCCGAGACCCGTGACCAGGACAGTGACTGGGCCCGAGAGGCCCGGGAGGACGGTGACGAAGGCCGGGACGACGACCGGGACGACGACCGGGATGGACGCAGTGACGAGGGCGGTGACCAGCGCACCAACAAGGGCGGCGACAAGGGCGGTGACACGGGCGGTGACCAGGACCAGGAGGACCGCGACGACGACCGCGACGACCACTCCGACGACCACTCCGACCGCGACGAGCTCGACGAGGAGTTCGCGCTCGACGACGGC
>CAZIIX010000016.1:0-4483 GCA_964539345.1 uncultured Actinomycetes bacterium
CTCGACACCGCGCCGGAGACGGTCTCGTTCACGTTCGACCAGCCGATCCAGAACTTCGATCCGGTGCTCGATGTGTTCGGCCCGAACGGCAACTCGTTCGCCACCGCGGGGCCGACGATCGACGGCGCAACGATCTCGGTCCCGATGGCGGCCGGCCCCGCGGGCGAATACCGCGCCGCCTATCGCATCGTCTCCGCGGACGGTCACCCGGTGACGGGGCAGATCACGTTCACCCTGACGGAGGCGGCGGCCGGGAGCGCAACGGGGGCGGCGACCACCAGCGCGAACGTCCCGAGCGCGGCGAGCCCGAGCGAGAAGGGTGCGCCGGCTGCGGACGATGCCGGCGGGGCCTCCGGCGGTCTCGGCGCATGGTTGTGGATCGGTCTGGTCGTGGTGGCGATCCTGGTGATCGGGGCCATCGTGTTCGCGCTGCGCAAGCCCGGCCCCCCGCCTTCGTCATAGCCGCGGGGGCGGGAACGACGGAACGCTCGGCCGCGGTATCGCGCCTACACTCGGCCCTGTGGGTATCCGGGGTGATGGGGCACGGCACGAACGGGCAGCGCTGTGCGCCACGCTGACCGCGTCCGGCCCGAATGCGCCGACCCTGTGCGAGGGGTGGACCGCACGGGACCTGCTGCACCACTTGATACTTCGCGAAGCCGGTATGACGGTGTCACTGCCGCGCGCCCGCCATGAACTGACCGCGGCGCTGCGTGACGACCCCTGGGAGGCATTGATCGACCGGTTCCGTGCGGGACCGCCGCGCGGTTCGCCGTTCCGCATCCCCGGAGCTGACGGCGCCGCCAATCTCGAGGAGTTCTTCGTGCACCACGAAGACGTCCGTCGAGGCGCGCCGGGCTGGACCCGCCGCGATCTCCCGCGGCCGATGCAGGACGCCCTGTGGCGGTGGTTGCGCACGCCGTTCGGTCGACTGTTGGTCCGGCGCAGCGACGTCGGCGTGCACGTGCAGCGGCCGGAGGGCGACCACGTGACGCTACGGGCGAGGCGGCCCGGTGTCGTGGTGCGCGGGCGGCCCAGCGAGATCCTGCTCTACGTGTTCGGACGACGGGACGCCGCGGACGTCGACGTCAGCGGTACCGACGAGGCCCTGGCGCGGCTGTCGACCGTGCGGTGGGGGATGTAGCAGATAGCGCGGCGCGGATCGTTCCGCTGCCTGCTGCCTGCTGCCTGCCGGGACCGTGGCCTGCTGTCTGCCGGGACCGTACGGCACCCGCGCCCAGAACTCCTCCGGCGCCTGCAACCGACCCGTGATCAACACCTCCGGTGACGGTGTTGCACCACTTTCATGAACCCGCCCGGGCACCACCGTTGACATATCGAACAGTTGTATGATATACTCTACGTATCCGCATCGTTGAGGAGGGGAGCACATCATGGCTGTCGCGGCGACGAGTCCGGCAACGGACACCGAACCGCGTCGCGAGGCGCCACTGCAATCCGATGACGACACGGACGCCGTCGCAGTCGCCGAATGCGACGGCGAGCCCGACGAGCCCGAGTGGGTCCGAATCGCTGCCGCGAACCTCCAGCGGGAACGGATCATCGAGGGCCGCGACCGGCTCCCCTCCGATGCAGGACTCGGAGCCGCCGCGCTGCTGACGGCACTCGACCACACCGATCCGGCGGATCTGGCGGCGGCCGGTGACTCCACCGAACTGATCGCGGGCATCCTCGCGACGGAGCGGCTCATCAACCATCTCCGGGCCGTCCAACAGAAGTGGGTGGCCGAGTTCGCCCGGCCCGGCATCGCCACCTCGGCGCGGTCCCTGGTCACGGCGTGTGTGACGGGCGACGGCAACGGGTGCCGCCAGCCGATCGAGAACTTCCTCCGGGATGTGCGCGGTGCCCGGGTGGACGAGGACGACGTGGTCGACACGACGGGGGACGATCTGGATCTAGCGGTGTGGGGCCGCGTGCCGCGCGACCGCTTCGGCCAGCCGGACCTCGATGCGTTGGCACAGCACCCGGGGTGGGCCGGCGCACTGCGAGACACCGCGGCGCGGCTGGCCTCCCTGGAGGTCGGCTGCGCGCTGCACCTCTCCCCGATGTCCGCCCGCGTGCGGACCGAGCGGGCGCTGGCGATGGTGGACGACCTTCCGGCCACACTGGCCACCCAGCATGCCGGCGAACTCGATCACTATCGAGCCGGACTGATCGCCGACGGCCTCGGCGGGCTCACCGAGGAGCACCAGCGCTACATCGAGGCTCAGGTTCTCCCCGTCGCTGCGACGATGACGCCGAGTGCGCTGCGTAACCTGATCAAGCGCCACATCGCGGCGATCGACCCGGAGGGCGCTGACGAGCGGGCCGCCGAAGCGCGCCGCGGACGCGGTATCCAGGTCGAACCCGCCGCCGACGACATGGCCACCCTGCGCGGGTTTCTGCCTGCCCCCGACGCCCAACTCGCCTACGGCGTGCTGGACGCGGCCGCGAACTCCCTGCGCACCAGTGGTCTGGCTGAGGGCCGCGGTGCCAGTCAGCTGCGAGCCGACATCTTCATCGACGTGTTCCGCAGCCTCGCCGCCACCGGCCGCGCGACACTCCACCCGACTGACCGTGAGCCCAGTGGACATCCCAGCGACGTCAGGGGCACCGACCGCAACAGCGCGGGCGCCGGCAGCTCCGGCTCCAGCAGCAGTGGTGGCGGCAGCGCCCTCGGACGGGGCACCTGCCTGAACGTGTACATCGACGCCGCAACGCTCGCCGGCCTGGCCGATCATCCCGGCGAGCTGGACGGGTACGGCTGCATCACCCCGGGCACCGCCCGCGCGCTCGCCGCATCCGCCGAGACGATCCGCGCGCTGGTGATCCCCGGCTCGCTACCACCGGATGACGCTGCTCCGGCAACGCACCGCGCCGGGCCGGAGCCGCCGGCGCCGCCGGGCCCCGTGCCGCGGCGCCCGCCCCGGGGTTCCGAGTGGCGCGGAGTGCACAGCACGAATCCGATCCGCGGCCGCACCTGCGACACCCCGGTCGATGCCGGTCGGCGCGTATATCGTCCGCCGGACAAGACCTACCACTACGTTCTCGCACGGGACCGAACCTGCCAGTTCCCGGGCTGTCGCGCGGCCGCGAAACGCTGCGACGTCGACCACCGCCACCCGTATGACGAGGGCGGCGCGACCTGCGCCTGCAATCTCGACCTGCTGTGTCGAGTGCATCACCGGGCAAAGACGTTCACCACCTGGCACGCCGAGCCCGGCGCCGACGGACGCCTGGTTTGGACGAGCCCCACCGGACACCGGTATGGGACCGAGAGCAACCATCCCCTGATCTCCGCCGGTGCGGTGTCCGCCGCAGAGCCCGACGATCCGCCACCGTTCTGACCGCGACGGACCCGACCACCGCCGTGCCCGCGCCCCGCTATGCCGCGTCCTGCCGTGGCAGGAACACCTCGCGGATGATGATCTGCACGGCCGCCGCGACCGGCACGGCCAGCACCGCACCGACGACGCCGAGCAGGGCCGCACCGATCAGGATCGCGACCACCACGGCCGCCGACGAGATGTGCACCGTCCGCCGCATGACCCGCGGATACAGCCAATACGCCTCGAACAGGTGCTGGCACACATAGAATCCGCCGGCGACGATCCCCACCGTCAGCGAGTGCGAGAAGCCCAGCAGCGTCATCGCGACACCGACGATGACGGGACCGACCACCGGCACGAAGTCCAGCACCGCCGCGCCGACCGCGATCGCCCACGGGTAAGGCAGGCCCACGATCGCCGCGAACACCCCCGCGACGATGCCCGCCTGGAGAGCGATCAGCGTGGCCCCGCCGAGGTAGCCGCCCATCTGCTTGATGATCTTGTCACCCAGCTCCGCCACCCGGTCGCGACGGGATCCGGGGGCAAGCCGGTATGCCGCAGCGGTGATCCGAGGCAGCCCGGCCAGGAAGTACAGCGTGAGGATCAGCACGACGATGAGGTCGATCGCGATGCCCGCCGCGGTCCACACGCCGCTCGCCGCATTCGGCCCGACGTCCGACAGCAGGCTCTGCATCCGCTCGATCAGGCCGAACTTCTCATCCAGAGACTTGATCGTCGCATTGTTCAGCAGCGCATCCAGCCGATCCGGCAGCGTGGTGATCAGCGCCGCCACCTGTGTCACGACCGGCGGGATGATCGCGTAGAACGCACCGATGAGGAACACCAGGAACCCCAGATAGGCGATCGCCACGGCGCCGGCCCGAGGGACGGTGCGGCGCATGAGGAATCGCACGACCGGATCCAGTCCGATCGCCAGCAGCGCCGAAATGGCCAGCACGATCAGCGTCGACAGCACCGTGGACAGCGACAGGTACAGCACCCACACCACGAGCAGGCCGAGCCCGGCGAGCAGCCCGGCCCGGAACGGTCCGGCGATGGCGCGCCGCTGGACCGGGACGAAGGAGGGCACCGGCGGTGGCGGGAGGGGCTCGCTCACCGCGGCGGTGGGCATCATCTCGTCACCGGCATCCTCG
>CAZIIX010000016.1:4583-9332 GCA_964539345.1 uncultured Actinomycetes bacterium
CCTCGACAGCAACATCCTCGACAGCGGCGTCCTCGGTTCCTCCCATACGGCGCCTCCTTGTGACGGGCCGGCCGACGGAGGACCAGCTCTCGGTGACCAAGGATCGCACGAGCGGCACCGCCGACGGCGCATCTCACACCGTCCGCACCGCGCTCGCGTCCTGTTGCCACTCCCGGCCGAGGCATGATGCGATGAGCCACACCGTCACTGCGGCACCGAGGAGCAGGCCCATGGCAGAGGCAGACATCATCGTGATCGGGGCCGGGCTGTCCGGCCTGGTCGCTGCGGCCGAGGCGGCGGACGCCGGTCGCCGCGTCATCGTCCTGGACCAGGAACCGGCCGCCTCGCTCGGCGGTCAAGCATGGTGGTCGTTCGGCGGACTGCTCCTCGTCGACTCCCCCGAACAGCGCCGCCTCGGCATCAAGGACTCCGAGGAGCTGGCGCTCGCGGACTGGCTCGGCACCGCCGGCTTCGACCGACCGGAGGACTACTGGCCCGAACAGTGGGCCCGCGCCTACCTCGACTTCGCCGCGCACGAGAAGCGCGCCTGGCTCAAGGAGCAGGGCATCGCGCTGTTCCCGATCGTGCAATGGGCCGAGCGCGGCGGGTACCAGGCGGGCGGTCATGGCAACTCCGTGCCCCGATTCCACGTCACCTGGGGCACCGGGCCGGGCGTGCTCACCCCGTTCGTCCGACGCGTGATGGACCATGTACGAGCCGGCCGGGTGCAGATCCGATTCCGCCACCGCGTCACGGAACTCGCGACTGCCCAGGGCTCCGTCATCGGTGCTGCCGGCGAGATCCTGGAGCCGTCCGCGGCGGCCCGTGGAGTGGCCAGTTCCCGCACCGCAGTGGCCTCGTTCGAGATCCAGGCACAGGCCGTCATCGTCACCTCCGGGGGCATCGGCGCCAACCACGATCTGGTGCGGCAGAACTGGCCGGCGGGATACGGCGAACCGCCGATGACGATGCTCTCCGGGGTGCCGGATTCCACCGACGGCCTGATGCTCGGCATCGCGCAACGGGCCGGCGGCCACCTGATCAACCCCGATCGGATGTGGCACTACCCGGAGGGCATCATCAACCACACGCCGGTCTGGTCCCGGCACGGAATCCGCGTCCTGTCCGGGCCGACGCCGCTGTGGCTGGACGCCCGCGGACACCGGCTGCCCAGCCCGCTGTTCCCCGGATTCGATGCGCTGGGAACGCTCCGTCATATCACCTCCACCGGGTTCGCCCACTCCTGGCTGGTGCTCGACCGGCGCACCATCGGACCGGAGTTCGCGCTGTCCGGATCGGAGCAGAACGCCGACCTCACCGGCAAATCCGTCACGCTGCTCGCCCGCAGCCGCGCGGGCAAGGGGCCGACCCCGGCAGTCCAGGCGTTCCTCGACCGCGGCGCCGACTTCCTGACCGACCCCACCGTGGAGGGGCTGGTCGGCAGGATGAACGAGCTCGTCGGCGCGGACCTGGTCAGCGCGGCCGACGTCCGCGAGACGATCGAACTGCGGGACGGGCAGGTGCGGACCGGATTGGGCAAGGACCCGCAGATCACCGCGATCGCCGCGGCACGGCGCTACATCGGCGACCGGACCATGCGGACCGTCGCGCCGCACGAGTTCGGCGACCCGGACGCCGGGCCGCTGATCGCGGTGCGCCTGCACATCCTCACCCGCAAGACGCTCGGCGGGCTGGAGACGGACCTGTCCGGCCGTGTGCTGGCGGCCGGCGGCGATCCGGTGCCGGGGCTGTACGCCGCGGGCGAAGCGGCCGGCTTCGGCGGGGGCGGCATGCACGGGTACCGCGCGCTGGAGGGAACGTTCCTCGGGGGCTGCCTGTTCTCCGGACGGACGGCCGGTCGCGCGGCCGCGGACCAAGCGCGATAACGCTTGGGTAACCTACCTTGACAAGGCCGGAAGGCCGTCCGGACCATAGGAACACCTTTAGTAAGGATTGTTTACCAATAGCGGATGGGCGTCCGCGGGACTGCGGTCGGGGTGGTGCGCGGAGATCGCCGCGCACGCGAACGGAGCGAGCGCCCGCCGCACCTCGAGGGGGTAGGACATGGCGGATGAGCCGACGGCCACGCGGGCCGGCCCTCGCTCCGAGCCCCCGGTCGGCCCATCAGGCGCCCCCGCCCCGGTCGATCCCGACGGCGGGTGCGTGCTGGCCGTCGACCTGTCCGGCGAGGCCATCGCCCGCGGCGCCGTCGTGAGCCTGCGCGGCGAGGTCCGGCACCGCGCCGCGCTGCCGATGTCCGGTGCGCAGGGCGAGGCCGCGTATGACGCCGTCGTCGAGCTGCTCGAACTGCTGCTGACCGGCGCCCCGCCCCGGGTCGTCGGGATCGGAGTGGGCGCCCCGGGCCTGATCGACGACGACGGTGTGGTTCGCTACGGGTCCCTGCGGCGCTGGTCGAACCTCCCGCTGGCGCCGCGCCTCTCCGCGCACTTCGACCTGCCCACGCACGTGGGCAACGACATCAACATGGCGGCGCTCGGGGCGCTGCACTTCCGCGGCATCGACGCGCGCGACCTGCTCCTCATCTCCATCGAGAACTCGGTCGGCATGGGGGTCGTCATCGGCGAGCGCCTCGTTCCGGGCGAGCACTTCGCCGCCGGCGAGATCGGGCACCTGACGGTCAGTGAGGACGGCGCCACCTGCGTCTGCGGCCGCGCCGGGTGCCTGGAGGTCTACATCAGCGCCGCCCGCAAGGCCGCTCGGTCGAGCTACATCTCCGCCGAACGCCGCTCCGCCGCCTTCATGGCCGCCGGGTGGGCGCTGGGCATCGTGCTGGCGCCGATCGCCACCGCGTTGAACCTGTCCACGGTGATCCTGGCCGGGCCGCCGGCCCTGGTGACCGAGCAACTGGTGGACGCCGCGCTGCGCACCGTCGCCGACCGCACCATCCCGATCATCAACACCGGTGTCGACGTCATCCCGCTCGCCGGCGACGACGACCTCATCCTGCTCGGCAGCGCGGCGCGCGTGCTGCAGGAGGAACTCGGAATCCCGTCGTTCCCACGACCATCGACCCCGGACCGCCAGTAGACCCTCCCCATGCCGGCCCCGTGATCCGGTCCCCGGCTGCGCAGGGACCGGGAAAGGTAGAACCCATGCTGCTCCCCCGCCCCGCCACACTGCTGCCCGGTGACGGCGCGTTCGAGATCACCGACCGCACCGTCATCGTCGCGCCCGCGGACCTGTCCCGTGTGACGCCCTGGCTGCAGGCGGCCCTCCGCGCGGCGACCGGGTTCCCGCTGGACAGCACCGCCACGCCGGACTCCCCCACCGGGGCGATCACCCTGGCCGTCGCCGGCGAGCTCGGGCCGGAGGCCTACCGGCTCACCAGCGGGGCCGCCGGCGTGCGCATCATCGGCGGCAGCCCCGCCGGGGTGTTCTACGGGGCCCAGGCGCTGCTGCAGCTGCTGCCCCCGCAGGTCTACCGGAAGGCGCCGACCGGGGCGGTCGCCTGGACGGTGCCCGCCGTGACGATCGAGGATGCCCCGCGATTCGGCTGGCGCGGCGTCATGCTCGACGTCGCACGGCACTTCATGCCGAAGCACGACGTGCTGCGCTTCATCGATCTGATGGCCATGCACCGGCTGAACGTGCTGCAGCTGCACCTCACCGACGACCAGGGCTGGCGGCTGGAGATCAAGGGGTATCCGCGGCTGACCGAGATCGGCGGCTGGCGCAGCGAGAGCCAGGTCGGCGCACGGCCCGACTGCCCGGGCGACGGCCGCCCGCACGGCGGGTTCTACACCCAGGACGACATCCGCGAGATCGTCGCCTACGCCGGGGCGCGCAACATCACCGTCGTGCCGGAGATCGAGATGCCCGGACACGTGCAGGCGGTGCTCGCGGCCCACCCCGACTACGGCGTCACCGGCCAGGAACTCGACGTCGGCACCCGCTGGGGGATCATCGACCACGTCGCCAACGCGGAGGAAACCACGGTGCGGTTCTTCTGCGACGTGCTCGACGAGGTGGCGGAGATCTTCCCCAGCGAGTTCATCCATGTCGGCGGGGACGAGTGCCCACGCCGGCAATGGGAGGACGATCCGCGCACCCAGCAGCTGATGCGCGAGCGCGGCATCACCCGGGAGGCCGACGTGCAGGCGTGGTTCATGGGCCGCATCGGCGAGCATCTCACCGGGCTCGGCCGCCGTATGGTCGGCTGGGACGAGATCCTGGAGGGGGAGATCCCCGCGGGCAGCGTCGTGTCGTCGTGGCGCGGGCTGCAGGGGGCGATCACCGCGGCCCGCAAGGGCATCGACGTCGTCTCCTGCCCGGACAACCGGGTGTACCTGGACTTCCGGCAGTCCGACGGGCCGGACGAGCCGATCCCGGTGGCCATCCCGCTCACCGTGGAACGGGCGTACGGCTTCGAGCCGGTGCCGCCGGAACTGGACGCGGCGGCCGCGCGGCACATCCTCGGCGGGCAGGCCAACATCTGGACCGAGCACATGGACTCGCCGCGCACCGTGGACTTCTTCGCGTTCCCGCGGCTCTGCGCGATCGCCGAGGTGCTGTGGTCCCACGGGCCGAAGGACCTGGACGACTTCCGGCGCCGGCTGACCGAGCACCTGCGCCGGCTGGACGAGATCGGCGTCGAATACCGTCACGCGGACGGGCCGCGGCCGTGGCAGCGGCGGCCGGGCATTCCCGGACGGCCGACGTCGATGGCGGACTGGATGGCGCGCACGGAGGCGCTGGTGGCCGACATCACGGACTGACGCCGCGGGCCAC
>CAZIIX010000016.1:9432-13645 GCA_964539345.1 uncultured Actinomycetes bacterium
GCCGTCTCCGACCGTGGGTGGATGCCGCCGCGCCGCGCCCGCTCTACGCTCGTGACCATGTTCCGCCTCGTCAACACCTGGTTCGAGGAGAACCGGTGGGCGGGCGACGCGGTGATCGCCGGTGTCCTGTTCGTCGTCTTCGGTGCGAGTGCCGCTGCCGCACGGTTCGCCCCGGGCATGTCGGTGACCATCAGTCTGCTGCTGGTCGCGCCGCTGTTCTTCCGCCGCACCGCGCCGCGCCTCGTGGTCCTCGCGAGCGTCGCGGTCTGCCTGCTGCAGCTGGCCATCGCGCCGTACCCGGTGGTCGGCGACCTCGTCATCCCGATCGTCGTGCACACCGCGGCGCTGCACATCCCCGATCGGCGCTGGGGGGCGGCAACGCTCGGGACTGCGATCGTCGGCGCCGGCCTGGCATCCTGGCAGTGGACGACCACGTCGACGCCCGGAACGTTCTACGGCCGCATCGATCTCGGCCAGATCGCGTTCCTGTTCCTGGCCGGAACAGCGGGCGTCGTCGCCGCGTACCTGCTGGCGCTGCGGCAACGCGACAAGCGCGACCACGCCGCCGAGCAGCTCGCCGCCCTCGCCGAACGCAACCGGCTGCTCACCGCCGAGCGGGATCGCCGCATCGAGGCCGCCGCCGCGGCGGAACGCGCCCGCATCGCGCGCGAACTGCACGACATCGTGGCGCATTCGCTGTCCGTCATCGTCGTCCAGGCCGACGGTGGCGCGGCCGCGGCGGAACGCACACCCGACCTCGCACCGGCCGTGCTGCGCACCATCGCCGACACCAGCCGGGACGCGCTCGGACAGATGCGGCGCATGGTCAGTGTGCTGCGGTCGCAGTCCGGGGAGGACGCCGCCGGGTACGCCCCGACACCGGGCCCCGCCGACCTGCCGGACCTGATCGCGCAGGTGCGGGCGACCGGACTGCCCATCGACGTCACCACGATCGGGACGGAGCGTGCGCTGTCGGCCGATGCCGGCCTGGCGGTGTACCGCATCGTGCAGGAGTCGCTGACCAACGTGCTCAAACACGCCGGCCCCGCCGCCTCCGTTCGCATCGTGCTGCACTTCGCACCCAGCGAGGTCGTCGTCTCCGTCACCGATGACGGCCGCGGCGCGGCGGCGTCGCTCGGCGATGCCGCACCGCCGGGACCACCGAGCGGCGATGACGAGGCCCCGGGGGCCGGGCACGGGCTGGAGGGGATGCGCGAACGCGTGTCGTTGCTCGGCGGCAGCGTCCATGCCGCGCCCCGCACCGGGGGCGGGTTCGAGGTCAGCGCGACGGTGCCCTACGGGATCGCCGCTGCGGCGGCCGCCACCGCGGGCGCTCGGCCGAACGACGTCGGGAGCCGATGACGCGATGACGCAGATCCGGGTGTTCCTCGTCGACGACCAGCAGTTGGTGCGGGGCGGGTTCCGCATGCTCATCGAGGCGCAGGACGACATGGCGGTGGTCGGCGAGGCCGGCGACGGGGCGCAGGCGGTCGCGGCGCTCACGCGTGGCCGGGTGGCGGCCGACGTCGTGCTGATGGATGTGCGCATGCCCCTGATGGACGGGGTGCAGGCGACCCGGGAGCTGCTCGCCGCCCCGCGCCCCGCCGACGGCCACGCGCCGCGGGTATTGGTGCTCACCACGTTCGATCTGGACGAGTACGTGTTCGCCGCGCTGCGCGCCGGCGCCGCCGGATTCCTGCTCAAGGACGCCCATCCCGGCGAACTGCTCGCCGCGATCCGCTCGGTGGCGGTCGGCGACGCCGTCGTGGCCCCGAGCGCGACCCGGCGGCTGCTCCAGCACGTGGTGCACGCGCTGCCGGACGCGGCGGCCGAGGCGGACCCGCGGCTGGCCTCGCTCACCGCGCGGGAGCGCGAGGTGCTGCTCGAGGTCGCCCACGGCGCCACGAACGCGGAGATCGCGGCCGCGCTGCACATGGCCGAGACCACCGTCAAGACGCACATCGGCCATCTGCTGGCCAAACTGGAGTGCCGCGACCGGGTGGGCCTGGTGGTGCTCGCCTACACCAACGGTCTGGTCACGTAGCGTCGCGCAGCCGCCCGTCGCCCGGGTTCACAGTGCGACGCGGCGCAGCGTGAGGAACGATCCACCGGCCACTGCGACGCACAGCAGCGCGATCCAGCCGGCCGCGGTCAGCGGCGTGAGATCCTGCACCCAGCGCCCGATCGCCGGCCACCACTGCCGCCACGCGGCGAGGATGCCGAATCCACCGAACACCAGCACCGTGAGCACGCCCGAGACCAGCATGCCGTTCTGCCGCCACCGCAACCAGATCGTCGAGCCGAGCGCCCCGACCAGGAACATGGCCAGCAGCACGACCGTCGCCAGCAGCCAGACGCCGACGAAGCCGTAGCGCTCCGTCCACGCGAACGTGAAGAAGTGCCCCTGCAGACCCCACCCGTTGGCGGCGGACTCGAGCCGGTTGAGAACGAGCAGGAGGACACCGAACACCAGCGCCATGATCGCGCCGGTGGCCCCGGTGCCGACGGCGAACGAGCGACGGGAGGCCCCCATGCTCATCGCGAAGGGAAGGGCGCGGGCGGTGGACATGGCGGCGGCCGCGAGCATCACGACGAAGATTGCGGCCACCCCGCCGGTCGAGCGGGCGTGCACCGGTTCGACGGAGAAGATCGCCAGGTTGACCAGGAACGAGGCGCCCAGGATGGCGACCGGTAACCCGAACAGTGTCAGGCTGTCGGTGAGGTACATCCGGACGACGGCGGGGATACGGCTCATCGGACTGCTCCCGATTCTGCGGTGGTCGATGTCAGGTGGTCCTCGGACGGGTCGGCCGCGCCGGCGCCCGCCGCCGTGCTCGGCCCGGTCATGGACCCGGCGCCGGCCCCCGTCGCGCCGCGCAGCGCGCTCGCGTGCACGACGAGTTGCTGCAGGGAGGCGGGCGCGACGTCCACGGAGAGCCGCGCCGCACGGCGATGCAGATCCGCGTCCAGGTCGCCGAATACGGTCGAGGCGACGCGCGGGCCCATCGTCTCGCGGCGCAGCTCCGTGTAGGCCCGCGCCAGCTCGTCGACGGAATCGGCGCGTCCGGTGAGCACCACGGCCCTGCCGCGCAGATCCTCCGCCGGCTCGTCGAGCACCAGCTGTCCGCGATCGATGAGCAGCACGGTGTCGAGCAGCTGCGCGATCTCGTCGACCAAGTGGCTGGACAGGATGATCGTCCGCGGATGTGCGGAGTAGTCGGCCAGCAACCGGTCGTAGAACAGCTGCCGGGCCGACGCGTCCAGGCCGAGGTAGGGCTCGTCGAAGATGGTCAGCGGGGCGCGGGACGCCAGACCGATGATGATCCCGACGGCCGACGTCATACCTCTCGAGTACTTCTGGATCTGCCGCTTGCGGGGCAGGTCGAACCGCTCGACGAGATCGTTGGCCAGCTCCATGTCCCACTGCGGGTAGAAGTGCCGCCCGGCCTGCAGCACGTGTCTGATCCGGAAATTGTTGGGATAGCGCAGCGATTCGCGCACGAAGCAGATCCGCGACAGCACCCGTTCGTTCTCCAACGGGCGTTCGCCGAACACCCGCACGGTGCCGGACGTCGGAAAGGCCTGGCCGGTGATCAGGCTCATCAGCGTGGTCTTGCCGGCGCCGTTGCCGCCGAGCAGGCCCGTGATCGAGTCGGCCTCGATCGCGAACGTCGCGGCGTCGACGGCGGCATGGCTGCCGTAGCGCTTGGTGAGACCGTCTGCCTCGATGACGGTGGTCATGGCGTATCGGTTCCTTCCTTGATCATGACGAGGAGCTCCTCCTGCTCGATGCCGAGCCGGCTCGCCTCGCGGAGCAGCGGGTCGATGAAGCCGTCGCTGAAGGCGGCCCGTCGCTTCTCGATCAGCCGCTGCCGTGCGCCCGGGGCGACGAACATGCCGATACCTCGCTTCTTGTACAGGATTCCGTCGCTGACGAGT
The DNA here is from genome assembly GCA_964539345.1 of uncultured Actinomycetes bacterium. Lineage (GTDB taxonomy): Bacteria > Actinomycetota > Actinomycetes > Mycobacteriales > Nakamurellaceae > Nakamurella. The sequence continues at coordinate 13,372 of CAZIIX010000016.1, forward strand.
TGGCCGATGCCCTTGGCCGCCGTCGCCGGATTGATCCGGTAGAACGCGGCCAGTTCGTTCGTCGACGGAGCCTGCGTCTCCTCGCCGAGCGTGCCGTCGATGACGTCGCCCTCGATCTGCTCCGCGATCTGGACGAAGATCGCCCGCGAATCGTCGAACACGGTCTCCCCTTCGACCATCAACGTATGTCGGTTAGTTACTCCACTAGTTAACCACGTGAGTCGGCTGCCGTCAATGCCGGGCCACTCGTGCGGTGCGACGCCGTGGGGCCCGC
>CAZIIX010000016.1:13745-15069 GCA_964539345.1 uncultured Actinomycetes bacterium
ACCGACGATGACCCCTGCCGCCCCGATTCCTACCGTCGATGACGAGGCCGGGAGGACCCGCCTCGTCGACCGAAGGGACCCCCATGCAGCAGACCGCCACCGTCACGACCCCGGCGGCACCGGGCGCCGAGATAGCCTGCTCCACCACCGATCTCGTCAAGGCCTACGGCACCGGAAGCGCACAGGTCCGCGCCGTCGACGGCATCACCGTCGCGTTCCGCCGCGGCACGTTCACCGCCGTCATGGGCGCCTCCGGCTCCGGCAAGTCGACCCTGATGCACTGCCTCGCCGGGCTGGACACGCCGACCGCGGGACGAGTGGCGTTGGGAGGAACGGAGATCGGCGGGCTCGGCGACCGCGCGCTGACCATGCTGCGCCGCGACCGGGTCGGCTTCATCTTCCAGTCGTTCAACCTGCTGCCGACCCTGACCGCCCGGCAGAACATCCTGCTGCCCCTCGATCTCGCCGGACGCCGGGTCGATGCCGCCGCCCTGGACGAACTGGTCGCGTCACTGGGGCTGACCGGCCGGTTGGCGCACCGTCCGAGCGAGCTCTCGGGCGGCGAGCAGCAGCGGGTCGCGGTGGCCCGGGCACTGATCGGACGGCCCGATGTGGTGTTCGCCGACGAGCCCACCGGCCAGCTCGACTCCGCCACCGGGCACGGTCTGCTCGCCTATCTGCGCTCCAGCGTCCGCGAGCGGAGCCAGACGGTGGTCATGGTCACGCACGATCCGATCGCGGCCTCCTACGCGGACCGGGCGGTGCTGCTCGCCGACGGGCGTGTCGCCGGCGAGGTCGCCGAGCCGACGGCGACGTCGCTGCTCGACGCGATGGCGCGCATCCAGTCCGGCGGTGCCGCCTGATGCGCGCGATCCGAGCGGCCTGGGCGCAGATCACGTCCCGGCCGTCGCGCATCGTCGCGACCATCATCACGATCCTCATCGGCATCGGATTCGCCTGCGCCGCGCTCGTCTTCACCTCCGGCTTCCGGGCCGACCTCGGCGCCCGGCTCAGCGCCGACTACGCCGGCGCCGACCTGGTGGTCACCCCGCACACCGACCGCCCTGCCACCGACATCGCGGCGCAGATCGCCGGGGATGCGGGGGTCGCGGATGCGGAGCCGCTCTACGGCCCGAATCTCGAGTTCACCTCGGCGAACTCCCACAACTACCTGCACCTGTTCGCCGTGCCGCGCGATCCGGCGCTGCAGTGGGCGCGGCTGACCGACGGCGCCTGGCCCACCGGACCCGGCGAGGTGGTGCTCTCGCAGCAGACATCGACGGCGGCCAACCTGCCGGTCGGCGCGACCCTGACGCTCACCGGC
>CAZIIX010000016.1:15169-17056 GCA_964539345.1 uncultured Actinomycetes bacterium
CTGGCGTTCGCCGCGATCGCGCTGATCGTCGCCGGCATCGTCATCGTCAACACGTTCACGATCCTGCTCGCCGGGCGCCGCCGGCAGATCGCCCTGCTGCGCTGCGTCGGTGCGACCGGGGCGCAGGTCCGCCGGCAGGCGCTCGCCGAGGCCGGCATCATCGGCGTGCTGGGGTCGATGCTCGGCGCGGCCGCCGGTATCGGTGTCGGCGCCGCGGCCGGTCACGTCTCGGGGCTGGACTCGGGCGGGGTGGTCGTCCCCTGGGTGGGCATCGCGATCACGACGGCGATCGGGGTGCTGCTGACCGTCGGCGCGGCGGTGATCCCGGCGTCGCGGGCGATGCGGGTGCCTCCGCTGGCGGCGCTGCGCCCGGTGTCCGGCGCCGAGTCCGAGCGCCGGATCGGCAGGGTGCGGTTGGCGGTCGGGCTCTCCCTGGCCCTCGTCGGTGGTGCGCTGCTCGCCGGCGGCGTGGGCATCGGATCGCTGCTGGTGGCGCTGCCCGGGGGTGCGCTGTCCGCGATCGGGGTACTGCTGCTGACCCGCTCGTACCTGCCGCCGCTGCTCCGGCTGGTGGGCGGGATCGGCCGCGGCGCAGGCGTTCCCGGGCGGCTGGCGGCGGCGAACGCGGTGCGCAACCCCGGTCGCGCGGCGGCCACCAGTGCCGCGCTGGTGGTCGGGGTCGGGCTCATCGTGATGCTGCAGGTCGCCGCCGCATCGGTCGGCGCGAGCGTGGACAAGGCCGCCGTGGACCGGTATCCGGTCGACGTGTCCGTGGTGGGCGACGGCACGACGATCCCGGACGACGTGGTCTCCGGGGTACGGGCGGTGCCCGAGCTGGCGCACGTCCTGCCCATCCCCGGGACCTCCGCGGTGGTCACCCGCGCGGACGGGTCGCCGGTGATCGACACGGGCACACCCGCCGTCGATGACGACGCGGTCCCGTCCGACGCGGCGTCCGGCACGCCGGTCACCGTGATGGGGGTGCCCGAGGACGCCGCCGGGATCGTGCGTGGCGGGCTGGGCGCGCTGACGGACCGCGACCGGGGCATGGCCACCGCGCTGGTGCCGTCCTGGTGGATCGGCGAGGGCGCGGTCGCGATCGGCGACACGATCGTGGTCACCGTCGACGGCCGGTCGCAGCGGTTCGTCGCGGCCGTCGGGCACCTGACCGACTCCGGCGTGCTCGGCATGCCGGTGCTGGTGCCGCGGCCGGCACTCGAGGCGCTGGCCGGTCATGCCGGCACGGTCGCGGTGTGGGGCGCGTTGGACGACCCGGACGGGGCGTCGCAGGCGATGTCGGCCATCAACGCGCTCGTCGCCTCCGACCCGGACCTGTGGGTGTCCGGCGCGGCCGCGGACCGCGCCTCGCTGCAGTCGGTGCTGTCGGCCGTCACGACCGTGGCGACCGGGCTGCTGGCGGTCGCGGTCGTGATCGCGGTCGTCGGGATCGGCAACACCATCGGGCTGTCCGTGCTCGAGCGCACCCGGGAATCCGCCCTGCTGCGCGCGCTCGGTCTGCGCCGCGGGCAGCTGCGGCTGACCCTCGCGCTGGAGGCGATGCTACTGGCGTTGATCGGTGGCGCGGTCGGCGTCGCGCTGGGCCTGGTCTACGGCTGGGCCGGTGCGGCGGCCACCTTCGGCGAGATCGGCCAGGAACTGGTGCTGTCCGTGCCGTGGGGCATGGTCGTGCTGCTGCTGGTCGCCGCCGTCGCGGCCGGTGCGCTCTCGTCGGTGCTTCCGGCCCGGCGCGCGGTGCGCACCCAGCCGGTCGAGGCGCTCGCCGAGGAGTAGCCGGCCGCGGGCCGGCAGTGGTTGGCGCTGGCCTACTGCCAGACGGCGGCGATCGCCCGGGCCAGGTCCGGCCCGGGCGTCGCCGTCGCACGGTGC